>JAMCVO010000492.1:687-3139 GCA_023475715.1 Actinomycetota bacterium | reverse complement strand
AGTCCTTTATTTTCTGATAAGCAGAAATTTTTGCACTTATCTCTTCTTCCAAGTTCTTTGGAACATATATCATATTTCTTTTTCCATCCTTGTTTTTTGAAATGTATGGAGAGTTGTGAAGTTTTTCTTTAAGAGCACATCCGCAGTTTGGATTGCCGCAGACTCTTTTCGTAACTACAAAGCAAGATACAGAATTGCTGTTATTAAATAAAAATTAATTTCTAAAAATTATAAAAAAAGAAAAAATTTTTGCCTTTATTTTTTATCAACTATTTTATTAATTGAAGAAATTATTTCTTCTTTTGTTGCACCTGATGCAAATATATCATCAAAACCCATCTCCTTAAGTTTTAAGGCGTCATCCGATGGAATTGCGCCACCAATTATATAAGCTTTATTATCTTTGATTCCTTCCTTTTCAGCTTCTCTGATAAGTTCTCTGCCAAGCTGAAGATGGGCGCCCCCAAGCGAACTCACGCCTATTACATCTGCGTCTTCCTGGACTGCTGCCTTTACTATCTGTCCAGGCATGGAATTACCTATATAAATTACTTCCATCCCGGCATCCCTCAGTTGTTTTGCAACAATAAAAACTCCCCTGCTGTGAACATCAAGACCGAGCTTGGACAGTAGTACCTTAATGCTTCTTTTCTTCATATTAAACCTCCAAATTCCTAATACATAAAAGTATTAAAATATTACCGTCGGCTTCCAGAGCCCAAATGCTTTCTTAAAAACCTTGAAAATTTCCCCTTCAGTGCATCCTACTCTTGCACACTGGACTGAATAGGGAACAATATTTGCATTGCCAGAGCATGCTTCTTCAAGTTTTTTTAGAGCCTTTCCTACTTCTTTATTATTCCTGGTTTCTCTCAAGCTTGCCAGCTTAGCCGCCTGTCTTTCTTCAACACCTGACGGATACTTAAAAACGTTTATTGGCGGTGTCTCATAAGTAGATTTATAGCAATTTAATCCAACTACCTTTATGTCCCCTTTTTCAATTTTAGCCTGTTCGTTGTGAAAATGGTTTGCTACTTTTCTATGAATCCAGCCTTTTTCTATTGCTGCCACATATCCGCCCAGTTTTTCAATTTCTTCAACTTCATCAAGGATTCTTTTTTCGATATCATTGGTTAAAGCCTCAACATAATAAGAGCCGCCTAAAGGATCTACAACTTCGGTCACAGCTGTTTCATTCTGAATAATCTGCTGGGTCCGAAGCGACAGCAGGGCTGCTTCCTCAGTTGGAACTGCATAAGCTTCATCATAAGAATCAACATGAAGTGACTGAACACCACCCATTACGGCAGACAATACCTGGATAGCAGCCCTTATAATATTATTTAAAGGTTCCTGCCTGGTTAGAGTGATTCCGGAAGTCTGAACATGACATCTCATCCACATTGATCTTGGATTTTGAGCATTGTATTTATGCTTCATTATTTTATACCAGAGTCTTCTTGCCGCCCTTATCCTTGAAACTTCATCAAAGAAGTCACTTGCAATTGACCAGAAAAATGCAAGCCTTTCACTTACCCAATCAACATCATATCCTCTTGCAATCAGGTTATCTATTGTCTCCATTCCATTTGAAATAGCTACAGCCATTTCAGTTATACCTGACGTGCCGAAATCATGAAGGTTATATCCGTTTAAGGTTATGAAGTTCCAGTTGGAAACTTCCCTGCGGGTAAATTCAACATTGTCACATTGTATCCTGAAACAATCCCTGGGTGGGATATATTCCGGACCGCTTCGCACAACTTCTTCCAGCGTTATATCATTTTGTATACTTCCCCTTAAACTATTCCATGGAACACCCCTTTTTTCAGCCATTGCCAAAAACATTGGGAACAGGATCGCAGTGTTCGATGGATAATGTGTTACAAGAGAAATAGTTATGTCTTCAATTGCAATACCCTTGAAAAGTATCTCCATGTCATCGGCTGAATCTATGGCTACGCCTGAAGTTCCCACCTGTCCGCATGATATTGGATCATCAGAATCATACATCTGCACAGTAGGGATATCAAAAATTACACTAAGACCGGTGGCGCCGTTTTTTAACATGAATTTGAGCCGTTCATTGGTATCTTCGGGTCCGCCAAATCCGTTAATCTGCCGTATTGTGAACTTTTTGCCTCTATACATGTTTGGGTGCAGACCCCGCGTAAAAGGAGCCTGACCGGAATTACCCAGATCATTTATATAATCCATGTCAGATATATTCAAAGGTGTATAAATTAATTCCCTGGGCATTTCAGAACCTAATATGGTTTGAGGAATGACAAACCAGTTATTCCTGTCATCTTCTTTGACGATATTACTTTTCCATCCTTCAAATTCTTTTTTTATATCGCTTAAAGCTCCCTGATCAAATAAAGGCTTTCCCTTATTTTGATCTATTTTTCCCTTTAGGATATCTTTTGTTATTAATAACGCTTATAAGAAT
>JAMCVO010000492.1:0-677 GCA_023475715.1 Actinomycetota bacterium | reverse complement strand
CGAAGATACCAATGAACGGCTCAAATTCATGTTAAAAAACGGCTTAAAATTTTTTCTGCTGCTGTATACGGGCCACTGCCATTATGGATTAAATCATTCAGCAATTTCTTGTATAAGCTGTCATTTTCGAGCTTCTCAAACAGCAGATTAGACAAGTAATCGCTGATAATTTCTTTCATATCGTTGTTAGACTTATTCTTAAAGTAATCATCAAACTTACCAGTTAGCCTTAAGTAGTTCTCATGCGCAAAGATGCCTTTAATAAGTCTGTCTACGCCTTTATTGTTGGCTGCCTCTGTTAAATAAACAGAGGGCTTCCAACCAGCACTTTCCTTAGCACTGTCAGTATTTACTTTATCGTTGCCAGAATCCTCCTTTGTACTGTCAGTATCCAGGCTAAATAAGTTTTTAAGGTCAGACTCAAGATCTTCCGTATTATTCTTATAAGCTTTATTAATAACAAAAATATCGGCAATTTCCAAAATTCCCGCTTTTATAATTTGAATATAATCACCCAGACCGCCAACCAGGACAACAATAGTGGTATGAACCAGGTTTTTGATATCAACTTCAGTTTGCCCAACGCCTGCTGTTTCAACAAGAATAATATCTTTACTCATTGCATCCATAACAGTAATCATTCTTGATGTAACTTTTGATATGCCTCCCTGCCATCC
>JAMCVO010000637.1 GCA_023475715.1 Actinomycetota bacterium | reverse complement strand
AAACCAAAATACGTGAAAGTCATGAACATAAAATTTTGCAATGAAGAAAAATGAAGTTATGGAAATAATTGAAGACAGGTCATATGAATAATCCATTGCTTTAAATGGATCCTGTGTCCTCCACCATGAAACCGCATAAGTCCCGATTATTGAACTTACTACTCCTATGGCTCTTACCAGTAGCGGAAAAATCAGCCATTTTATATCAAAAGGCAGCAATACCAATGCTAAAATTAAAGCCGATACTATAGTAACTTCATAAGATTCAAATATATCAGCTGCCATGCCGGCACAGTCCCCGACATTATCACCCACAAGATCAGCAATTACTGCTGCATTCCTTGGATCATCTTCCGGTATTCCTTTTTCAACCTTTCCAACAAGGTCCGCTCCTACATCTGCTGCTTTTGTATATATACCTCCGCCAACCCTCATAAATAATGCAAGCAATGTTCCACCGAAACCAAAACCTAACAGAACTTCCGGGGATTTAATCTTGAATATTATGAATATCAGCGTTCCGCCTAAAAGACCCAGCCCATCTGTCAGCATTCCTGTGATAGTTCCGGTTCTGTATGCTATTCTTAAGGCATCCCGGTGGCTTTTTTCAGCTGCCACAACGACCCTTCGGTTTCCGGCAATTGCCATATTCATTCCGAGATAACCTACCATTGCTGAAAAGAAGGCGCCTGCCAGGAATGCCACTCCTCTTGCTATAGAAATAGTCATGCCCTGTTTTGCAAAAAATGCTGAGGCAAAAATAGCTATAGACAGAATAAAAACCAGGTAAAGTATTGTCTTAAACTGTCTTCGCAGATATGCTTGTGCACCTTCTTTTATAGCTTCGGCAACTTCTTCGGCCTTACTTGTACCTGTTTTTCCTCTGAAAACCTGCCTGGAAAGAAAGAAAGCATAAAGAAGAGCAAGGATGCTTACAGCCAGGACTGCATAAAGAGCAATTTGTGCAAAAAGTCCAAAATCCGTGAAAGTCATTTATCCTCCATTCTGATTTTTGATTTAGTTTTACATCTTTATAAATTTACCAATATTAGTCTTTTAGAAAGCACTAAAATTATCATGTAATTATATTAATATATTATTTTAAAATCAAACAAAAAAATGACAAAAATAAATATAATTAGAAACTTTTATTTTCAGGTGATTTGATAAGTCTTGTCTTGAATGCATAACTCCAATTTACATATATGTTTGGAATTGTCAATTCCAAAAATTGATTTACAAAAAATACTTGACATATTTTTTTTATAATAATAGTATACTAACATTATAGAGATTATAGAGATTATAGGGAACATGATTAAAGGAGGTAGCTATGCATCTTACTTACAAAGGGGATTATGCATTAAAGGCAATTTTAGATCTTGCCCAGCATTATGATCAGGAAGTCGTTACCATACATGCGATTGCCAAACGTATTGATGCTCCGATTAAATTCATGGAGCAGGTTTTACTGGATTTAAAGCGGGGAGGCTTTGTAGAAAGCAGGCGTGGGAGAATTGGTGGTTATTTTTTAACAAAAGCTCCTTCTCAGATAAAGTTGGGTGAGGTTGTACGCTTTATTGACGGACCGGTTGAGCCGATTGCCTGTGCAGATAGCAACTATAAAGACTGTAAGGATACCGAGCACTGTGTTTTTCGAAAAACCTGGCAGGAGGTTGCAAAAAGCATTTCCGGAATAATAGATAATATAACTTTTAAAGATTTAGCTGAAAAAGCACAGAATCAAAAACAAGCCCTGGTTTATCAAATATAAAAGAAAGGATCAATTATTATGGGTCTATTGAATAACAAAGATAATCTTATTGAACTGGTTGAAAAATTGAATTTTAAAGAAAAAGTGGAGCGTTCGCTTGCTTTAATCAAAGAAGCCTATAAGAAATACCAGGATAGCTTGGTAGTTGCAAACAGTTTGGGTAAGGATTCGGTCGCTGTGTGGGATTTGGCAAAAAGAGTCAGCCCTAAGATAAAGGGTTTTATTGTAACTACGCGTTTTAAACCAAAACAAACAATTCAGTTTATGAATGAAACTGTAGCCCGCTATCCGGAATTAAGAATATTTAAAAGTGATACGGAAATTCCGGACAGGCTTTATGAAACAAATCCAGATCAATGCTGCGATATACTGAAAGTATCCCCGACACGGCAGGCTATTGCTGACATGAAGGTTAAATGCTGGGTTACAGGATTGCGCTGCACAGAAGGAAGAACCAGAACTGAATTTAAAGAAGTGGAAGAACGCGACAAAGGCTTGATTAAACTAAATCCAATCCTCATTTGGAAAGAGAGAGAGGTTTGGCAGTATTTAGCACTTTACGAGGTAAAAGTAAATCCCTTTTACGCCCAGGGTTACCGCTCTTTGGGGTGCGAGCCTTGTACCAGAATTACCAGTGATGAAAATGAGCGTTCAGGACGTTGGGTAGGAACCGGCAAATGGGGCGGTGAATGTGGAATTCATACCCGACCTTTAAAGACAAATGCTGAAGACTACGAAATCTAAGGAGTAGATATTGATTAAAATTATTTTATTGATTGCCATAGTAATGTTTTTTGCCATGAATATGGGTGCCAGCGGAATTGTGCCGACATTCTCTGCTGTTTATGGCGGAAGGTTAATTAACTGGAAAGCCGCAGTACTTCTTTTTGCAATATTTGTAATTCTGGGTGCTGCCACATTAGGAAGAGCGGTAGTGAAGACTTTAAGCCAGGGTTTAATTCCCAAACAAATCTTAAACCTTGATGTTGCTTTAATCATTCTTGCCTCGGCAACCTTGAGTTTATTCTTAGCAAATCTCCTGACTATACCTGAATCAACAAGCATGGTTACTGTCGGTGCAGTTACAGGAGTAGGTCTGTACCTTAGGCAGCTGCAATACAAGACCTTCCTCTGGTTGATTCCGATGTGGCTGATTTTTCCGGTTATTTCTTTTATTATTACCTTTTTGCTTTACCGGCTTATATATCCGCCACGTCAAAGGAATCTCTGGCTTTACCAAAAAATATTTTCTAATGAGAGGAAGCTAAGAATCTTTGCAATTCTGGTCAGTTGCTATGGTACTTTTGCTGTAGGTACAAATAATGTAGCTAATGCTGTCGGTCCTTTAGTTGGAGCTGGTTTGTTAAATACAAATATGGGG
>JAMCVO010000424.1 GCA_023475715.1 Actinomycetota bacterium | reverse complement strand
ATAGGAAAAACTATGATCTGGCTCCTGTTTGGCTGGATAAATAATGAAATAATTTGCTTAATATTTTAGATGGATAATTTGTTTAAGCAACAAAAAATACAGCCTGCACAAAAGTTGCAGGCTGTATTTTGAAGATTTCAAGTTTTGTAAAAATAAAATATGGATACGAAAAAGTTTCAAATAAGATAATTAATGAAATATTGTTTTAGAAATAAAAATAAGAAAATAATTTGTCATAATCTCCTTATTAAAAATATTAGCATTAAAAAAACAATAAACAATGTCTTTCTATATTATAAAAAGAATCCTGCAAATAATACCGGTAATAATAGGCATAACGGTTCTTTTGTTTGTTCTAATGTATGTAATACCTGAAGATCCTGCACGGCTTATACTTGAAAAAGGGGCAACACCCCAGGCTCTTCAGAATTTGAGGGAAAAGATGGGAACAGACAAACCTATTTATGTACAATATTGGAGATACGTAAAACAACTTTCAAGAGGTGATCTCGGAACTTCCTACAGATACCGGAGATCAGTTAATTCAATACTTGCTGAACATTATCCTAACTCTATAAAACTTGCCATCGTTGCAATTATCATTGAAACTATAATCGGGCTGATTGCAGGAATAATATCTGCAGTCCGGAAATACACTTTCCTAGATGTTCTTGTCACTATTTCAACGACTATTCTTGTATGTATACCTGTGTATTGGCTGGGTATGCTTCTTCAGATAGGACTGGGCTTAAAACTTGGCTGGCTTCCTATGTCCGGTATGGGTGACGGGAGTTTAAAATACTATATTTTACCTGCAATTACACTTGCATCAGTTTCAACAGCATTTGTAGCTAGAATTACTCGAAGCACCATGCTCGATGTTATGTCTAACGATTATATAAGAACAGCTTATGCTAAAGGGTTGTCAAGTAATTCTGTCATATATAAACATGCATTAAAAAATGCACTGATTCCGGTAGTTACTTATATTGGAATCGACCTTGGGACATTGATGGGCGGAGCTATTTTAACTGAAACAATTTTTGCATGGCCTGGTGTCGGAAGAACAATATATCTTGCGATATTACAAAGAGACGCTCCTGTGGTTATTGGCGGTACTATAGTCCTTGTTTTAATATTTGTCTTTATAAACCTTATTGTGGATATAATTTATGCCTTTTTGGACCCCAGAATAAGACTTGAAAGTGGCGGTACCATTAATGTATGACAATGCAAATAAAAAAATCAAGCAAAAATTTTTGTTTAAGTAATGTATCCTTTTGGAGAAGATAAAAGTAAAATTCAAAATGATTCAGATATAAACGAGATTATTGATGAATCTCTGGTACTGGAAGCAGAAATTGAAAAAAAATACAGCAAGTCATCACTATATAAAGATGCCTGGAAAAGACTTTTAAGAAACAAACTTGCATTGATAGGGCTCGCAATTATAATATTAATGGCAATAATTGCCATTTTTGCTCCATTTATTTCACCTTACAATCCTAATGACAGAATAAAAGAAGTTTCACAAAAAGGTCCAAGTCTTCAGCATTGGTTTGGAACAGATATTTTAGGCAGGGATATTTTCAGCAGAGTTTTATACGGAACCAGGATATCAATGCTGGTTGGGGTTGTTGCAGTTGCAATTTCTTTAGGCATAGGCTTGTTTTTTGGTGCATTATCCGGCTTTTTTGGCGGTTTGTCGGATGCTGTTATTATGAGAATAGCTGATATTTTCTTTGCTTTTCCTTATATACTGGGGGCGATAGTTATTATGACTGTTCTCGGACCCGGGGTCCTTAATGTTTTTATTGCCATAGGAGTCCTTGGCTGGTCTTCGGTAGCACGGTTGTTTAGAAGTTCAATATTATCAATAAAAGAAAAAGAATATATAGAAGCTGCCAGAGCACTTGGTGCAAGTAATTCAAGGATTATTATAAAGCATATTCTGCCAAATTCTTTCGCGCCAATAATTGTTTATTCAACAATGAATGTAGGCACTGCAATTATAGTAGAAGCCGCACTTTCTTTTTTGGGCCTTGGAGTTCAGCCTCCAACACCCTCCTGGGGTAAAATGCTTTCCGAATCATTAGGTTATATCAATACATCTCCATGGATGATGTTTTTCCCTGGCCTTGCAATACTTATCACTTGTCTTGGTTTTGTTCTTTTTGGTGACGGCTTAAGGGATGCATTTGACCCGAAATTAAAGAGGTAGTTATGATTAATGACAAACAGGAAAAAATACTGGAAGTTAAAAATCTAAAGACTTATTTTTATACGGATGGTGGAATAGTCAAGGCCGTTGATGGTGTTAATTTTGACCTTAAAAAAGGTGAAACTTTAGGAATTGTAGGTGAGACAGGTTCAGGAAAAAGTATTACTGCTATGACTATATTGGGGTTGATACCAATACCACCTGGAAAAATTGAAAGCGGGGAAATTATTTTTGAAGGACAGGATCTGCTTAAATATAAAATAAACAATATAAAGCATTTCAGGGGAAACCGTATCTCAATGATTTTCCAGGATCCCATGACATCCTTAAACCCTGTTTTTACTATAGGAAACCAGATTGCTGAAGCAATACTTGCACATCAGAATATTACAAAAAAACAAGCATATAACAAAGTTCTGGATTTGCTGGATATGGTTGGTATTTCAGATATAAAAAAAAGGATGAACAGCTATCCGCATGAATTCAGCGGAGGAATGAGGCAAAGAGCTATGATTGCGATGGCAATTGCAAATTCTCCAAGCATATTAATAGCTGATGAGCCTACTACTGCTTTGGATGTTACCATTCAAGCTCAGATTCTTAAGCTGATTGATACCTTAAAGAAAAGGACAAACTCTTCCGTAATTTTAATTACTCATGATCTTGGAGTTATTGCAAAATATGCAGAAATAGTAATGGTGATGTATGCCGGTAAACCTGTTGAATTTGCCGGTGTTGACAATATCTTTTACAAGTCTTTGCATCCTTATACTTTAGGCTTAATAGGATCAGTTGCAAAGCTTAATGAAGAAAAAAAGGAAAGACTCAAGCCTATAAAAGGCTCACCTCCAAGTTTAATTGATTTACCGAAAGGATGCACTTTTGCTTCAAGATGCAATTATGCAATAAAAAAATGCACAAAAGAATTTCCACC
>JAMCVO010000445.1 GCA_023475715.1 Actinomycetota bacterium | reverse complement strand
AATAATTCATAGTGTTACTATACTCTCTTTTATTAGGAATTCAATAAATTTAAAATCAAGTTCTGAATCAATATCCACCCTCGATACGCTATCCATCACGTATACTATCGAGTTGTCGCTGATTGCGGAAACAGTTTCTTTGCCTAATAAATATTGTCTGTCATAGATATAAATCGAGGCATTCATATCGTATACTTTAGGGGCGTCTTGACGTCGGGCGAAATCTCCTTGCTTACATAAATGCGCCTTGCCATCTACACTTTCTTCCACCATATTAAAGTAAGGATTTCTATGCGCGACAACTACACTAAAAAGAGTTTTAGATTTTTTTTCTAAAAATAAATTAAATGCATTTTCCAAATCCGCAACTTTTCTAATAGGAGAAGTAACATCCAAATCCATCACCACATCATAAATCTCACCAAATATTTTCTCGCAAGAGATTAAGGCATGTTTAATTACTCCTACTTTTCCTGCTGCATCAGTTGCCAGATCTGCTGGTCTGATAAAAGGAACTTCCGCTCCAAAGTCTTTGGCCACCTTTGCTATCTCTTCTGAATCAGTACTAACCACTATATGCTTAGCCCTTCCCCATTCCTGTGCTTGTTTGATTGTATAGGAAATTAATGGCTTGCCTGCTAGTTCCCTAATATTTTTCCCCTTCACCCCCTTTGATCCCCCTCTAGCGCAAATTGTAATAAGTAAATTATCCATTGTTTTTATTTTTAAAAGCTATTATTTTCTTAAATAAATTGGATGCCTCAATTAAATTATTCATCATCTCCGGATTATTTATATTGTCCAAAAAATACTTTATTTGCTCCTCATATTCCTGACCCTTCTCGTATTCTAATTGAATATTATTTTTCAATGTTTCTCCTTCATATTCTTTAATATTCACATTTATCAAGTCCGCTACAACAGTTAATCCGTCAAAATCTATTTGAATATATCTTTGTCTTAACTGGCTTAAGAAATCAAGATGAATATTAACAGGAATATCTCCTGATATAACTAACATATCTACACAATCTTCGGCATCTACAGTTACATTACCCAACTTTGCAAAATTTCCTGTAATTTGTTTTATCCCACCGAATAAATAGTCAACATAGTCTATTTCATGTGATAAATCCAAAATCACCCCGCCCCCCATATCAGTATTTGCTGAATAACTTTTCAGGTGATCTGTGTTTGGTCTCCAAGATGGCAGAAAAGAAGTACAAACCACCCGGGCGTATAAGGGTTTTTTCTCTTTTAAATATTCTCTTATTTTTTTTATAATGGGATGAAAGCGCAAATTATAGGCAACATAAGTCACTAAATTATCTTTTTTAACAGCATCAATAAGTTGCTCCAAGCTATTTGTATCTTTTCCGATTGGCTTTTCCATAAATATTTTATAACCCTCTCCTGCACACTTAATAGCAGTTTCCATATGAAGTGAAGTTGGGTTAGTTATAAAAACGACCTCAGGTTTCAAATCTTTTACTTCTTCCCAAGAATATACTTCTTTAATACCCAAGCTATTCACATTACCTGAAGCTCCAGACCGAAAGATATATAAATCATGTGAATAATTTTCCAACAAAATCCTTACATGCCTTTGGCCAATCGACCCTAATCCAAAGATTACCACTTTCATAGTTAGCCAATTATAGATATCTACTGCTTAACTTACAAATATTTACCAATCAAGAATTGATCTATTCTCAAACATATAATTGCTTTTTGATATTAAGTCTAAAGAAGAGTGAACCCAGCGTTATGGCGACACCTCCTATATTTCGGCTCAGCATTTTAAGATTGATTCCTTTTTGTTCCGGTATGGAAAAGACCACAGGAACTTCTATATAGGTCACATGTCGTTTAAGAAGCGTCGTCGTAACTTCTGCCATATAGGCAAAGTTATTCGTTGTCATGGGGACACTCTGCCATACTTTGGTTTTGAGTATAATTGGCCCATTATAGTAACGTATATTAAATCTAAATAAAAAATTCATCACCTTTACAAAAGCCCACGAAAGGAATCTTCGAAACCAATGGCGGTTACCATAGTTTAAGGAATATCCGAGAACTAAGCCTTTTTTTCCAATTGTGGCAAAGAGTTTGCTAAATGCTTCTTCTGTTGGAGGACCATCTCCATTTATAAAGGCCATACAGTATTCTTTTTTTGCCATTGATACACCAAGACGCATATTATAGCCAAGATTACGGTTAAGTTTATTGTGTACAACCCGCAAGCTCTTATTCTTTTTTGCGAGCGCATCTATAACCTTTCCTGTATTATCAGCGCTTCCATCGTCAATCACAATTATCTCGGAGTCACCCAGGTATTTTTTGAGAGCACTAACTGTTGAGTGAATGCTTTCGGCAATTGTTTTCTCTTCATTGTAAGCAGTAACAAGTACGGTCAGTGAAGGTTTGCTCATTTCAGGTTAATATTTTGAATATAGCATACAATACCAGAATTTAATATCTGTCTCTCGACGATACAAAATATTTCTGATATCTTTTAGGAATGAATCTGCAAACCCCAATATTGATAACTGGCGCAAGTGGCTTTGTGGGAGCAAACCTCTTACGAAAACTGATCACAAAAGTGCCTCCCCAAAAGATACATGTGCTTTTAAGAAAAAATTCCAATACTTGGAGAATCAATGATTTATTGGATAAGGTGTCTGTACATATTCTCGATTTACGGAATCCCTCCACCGCAAACCGGCTAGCACGGACAATAAAACCTAAAATAATTTTTCATTTAGCAACTCACGGTGCTTATCCATACCAGCAATTGGATGAAAAAGAGATAACTGATACAAACATTATCTGTACTTTTAATTTAATGCAAGCTTGTACAAAGGTTGGCTTTGCTGCATTTATAAATACTGGCAGTTCATCCGAGTATGGAATAAATAAAAAACCAATGTCTGAAGATGATAAGCTTGCGCCTATAACCTCGTATGGTGTAAGCAAGGCTTGGGCGACCCTTTATGGAGATTATCTGTCCTTCACAAAAGAAGTTCACATCATCACCCTGCGACTTTTTGGGGTATATGGCTTTTATGAACCGCAAGGCCGCCTTATTCCCAATGTGATTTTGTCATTACTAAAAAATAAACAACCCACCATCTCTTCGTTAATGGCTGCCAATAC
>JAMCVO010000539.1:310-3166 GCA_023475715.1 Actinomycetota bacterium | reverse complement strand
TACTTGTTAGTATAGGAATTGGAATCGGTGCTGGCATTTTTATAAGAGATAACATCTATAGAGGAGAGACAGGTCTTGCAGGAGAATTAGGCCATATAATTGTAACTGAGAGTATAACTCCCAGATGTAGTTGTGGGAATTTCGGTTGCTTGGAAACAATTTCATCAGGAAGAGGAATTGTTGAACAAACAAAAAAATCTATAAAAGATGGTGTTAATACTTCTCTTAAAAAAATGGTTAATAACGATTTGTCAAAATTAACTGTAAAACTAATAAATGAAGCAGCTGAAAAAGGAGATAAACTTTCATATCAAATTCTAGACAAAGCAGGTGATTATATAGGTAGAGGAATTACAACAATGTTGAATCTTTTTGGACCAAAACTTGTAATTATTGGGAGTGGAATTTCTAATTGTGGTAATATTTTATTCGATGCAATAAGAAGATCCATTAAAATTAGAACACTTGAGCATATTTCAAAACAGGTTGAAATAATTAAAACAAAATTAGATGACAACGCTTCAGCCCAAGGTGCAGTTATATTTATGATTGACGAAATTTTTAATTCAAAATTACTATTTGAACTAAGACAATAAATAATCAAGTCTGTTTTAGCCCATAACTCATATTAAACATATTATCTGCTTACAATTTATCAAAAGATCAGTATTGAGAGGACTTATTGCATAGTTTAAATCACTATATAAAAAACTTGTAAATACTTCTTTCTCAAACTATGTATTGGGATATACTGAACAATTTATTCTAAGCAATATCATATAGCTCACCAACCTTCTATCTTTTTGATCTGGGCATCAATATAACTGCAGCCATCAAAATAAAACCGTTAATAATCTGCTGTATGGGTAAAGTCAATCCTAATGCGCTTAAAAATCCTTTTAGCATGATAACAATAATCACTCCAGCTATCGTTCCTAAAAAATTACCACTTCCTCCCATTATTGACGCGCCACCCAATACAACCGCTATAACAGTTGGAAAAGTATAATTATCCCCCATACCCAGATAGCTTTGCCCCAGCCTACCAGCCAGTACAATACCTCCGATTCCGGTAAACAAACCACTGATAGTATATGTTAAAACTTTTATATTCTTAGACTTTATACCTGAAAATTCTGCAATATTTTCATTACTTCCTACAAAATAAAGCTTGCGCCCAAACGTTGTTTTGCTGAGTAGAAATGTTATGAAAACTGTGATTACAATGAATATTAATAATGCTCCTGGAACAATGCCGTTTGATCCCATCACTAATTGTGCAATAAACGGAGGTACATAACCTCCCATTTGCCCCCTTAAAAGTACCAATACGAACCCCATTAAGACGCTGTTCATTCCAAGCGTCATAATAATGGGTGGTATTTTGAAATATGCAATACCTAAACCATTTATTAAACCAGCTATAGAAGAAACAACTAAGACGATGGGTATTATAAACCATAGATTGTCATTTTTTCCACCGGAAAAGAATGTGAGCAAAACTGCTGCACAGGTTAAATTCCATGCAATTGACAAGTCTATACCACCACTAATTATAACCAGTGTTTGGCCAAGTGATAATATTCCCAAGATGACAATTTCGAGTATAAGTACTTTAAAATGTGAACCGATACCGAAGCCGGGGATCATTATCACCACAGAGGCATAGAGTACTATACTGATTAGGTAGGCTACCAAGATTGTTTTGTAACGAGATATCATATTTTTTACAGTATTAATCAATTTGCTCTCCTGCTTTATCCTTGATTGAAGTATATAGAGATGATATTGCAACGCTTATGATTAATATGAGACCTTGAAATAAAGGTACCCAGAACGATGTGATTCCAGCAAATAATAATACATCGGCAATGATTTTAAATATAAACACTCCAATAATAGCACCAGTGATGCTGCCTTTCCCTCCTGATAGACTTGTGCCACCTATTACTGCAGCTGCTACGGAAAGCAGAATATTGTTGTTACCCACAGTTGGTGAACCTGAACCAACTTGTCCTGCATAAATAATACCTGCCAATGCTGAGAATAATCCGCATAAAGCATATATTTTAATTTTATATGCAAAAATATTTATACCAGTGCAGTATGCCGCCTTTTCATTGCTGCCAATTGCAAACATGGCATATCCAAAACGGGAATTTTTTATCAAATACCATAAGATTACCAGACCAGCTGCTAAATAGAATGATAAAGGTATATTCAATATTTTTGATCTTATAATGGACTGAATGGTTTTATCAATCACTCCACCATCCATATCCAAAAACAGAAAGGCAATGCCACCTAAAATCGTCCACATTGCTAAAGTAACTATAAAAGGTTGAATATAAAGCTTTTCAATAATTAAACCATTAATAATACCAACAGTGATACCCATCACTAGAGTTAATGATATTACAATTATTGGATTCAATTGCATGACTGCCAACATACTGGTAGTTAAACTCATAACGCCGCCGACTGATAAATCTATCCCACCACTTATAAGTATGAGTGTTTGACCGGCAGCTAAAAACAATAATGGCAAGGCGTTGTCAAATTTAATTCCTATATAATATAAGCTAAAAGTCTGAGGTTTTAATATTACCATTATTATAAACAAAACAAGAAGTACTAAAAACGGCAAGGAACCTGACAAATTAGGCTTAAATACTTTTTTTACTTTAAATGAATTAAATATATTCATTATTTTGCTCCTTAAGATTTCAAAAATGGAGATATTCTCGATAATTCAACATCTCGCAAAAAATGGCCACTCTATTCTTTACTATTCTACAGATCTCGATGAATTGGTTACTCTTTGCTCCTTAAGATTTCAAAAATGGATTTCTTCTC
>JAMCVO010000539.1:0-300 GCA_023475715.1 Actinomycetota bacterium | reverse complement strand
TTAGGCTTAAATACTTTTTTTACTTTAAATGAATTAAATATATTCATTATTTTGCTCCTTAAGATTTCAAAAATGGATTTCTTCTCCAACTGATGCTTTTAAAATGTTTACCTTATCAATTGCATTAAAGTTAAGAATTGCAGAAATCTTCTTATCATACATTACAATAACGCGTTCGCAAAGAGTAACCAATTCATCGAGATCTGTAGAATAGTAAAGAATAGAGTGGCCATTTTTTGCGAGATGTTGAATTATCGAGAATATCTCCATTTTTGAAATCTTAAGGAGCAAAATAATGAA
>JAMCVO010000444.1 GCA_023475715.1 Actinomycetota bacterium | reverse complement strand
GAATAATTGCTGATCCGTCACTTGAATTATTATCAACGATAATCAGCTCAAATTCATCTTCAGAAAGATCAGGAGGAAACTTTATTATGGAGTCAATGCAGTTTTTTAAATACCGGCTGCTGTTAAAACTTACTAGGATTATTGAAATAACTTTAGTCTTATAATTGGTTTTATCAACAGAAAAAATATGAGTATTCTCTTTTGAATCAGGCAATTATTCTCCTCAATATATGATTTTTTTAAGAATTTGATTGTGCATATTTTAACATATTAAAATCCGAAAGTAATGTAAACTAAGGATAAGTAAAATTATCAAAAGAAAACAGCTCTGTTGATTTTTTCAGCAGTTTTTAACTTTGACTCTTTGCCAGTAATCTTTAAAAGATATCCATGACTTCATGATAAGGCTTTCAAAATCATCAGTTTTCCACTTCTCTTCAAGTATATTTCTTTTACTTTTTGCGTGGGAAAGACTGGAGTTAAAAAAGTTATTAATCTCTCTGTCAGCTTCTTTCAAAATCTCCGGATTGCCAGAGCCTGAAGCTTGTTTTATATATTTTGAAGCAATCTTTGCTGAAAGCGCAGCATTAAAATTTCCTGCTCCGGTTATGGGGTTGCATAAGCCCGCAGCATCACCGATAAGCATTATATTGTTTCTTACAAGTTCATGGCTGATGCCGCTTACCGGAGCCAGACCGGCAATAACGCTGTTTTGTCTTTCACTGCCGTTTATAAAGCTATTTTTTATCAACTCATCTTTAAATTGCAGATAAACATTTTTTAAGCCGTTACTTTTTACAGCTTCCATACTTATTGCTATGCCGATATTTAAACTGCTTTTCTTTGGAAACAACCAGCCATAGCCGCAGGCAATATATGGATAAAAAAATATTTTTGTGTTATCTCCATAATCATCTTGTTTCACAAGATTTTCCTGAAACGCCATGATGTAACGGCTACCCGGCTGAACTTCCTTTTGGATCCCATTATGGAAACTGTTATCAGACTTATCACCAGGATTAAAAAAAGAATTCATAATCCTTAAGATTCTGGAATTTGGGCCATCTGCTCCGACTAAGATTTTTGATTTAAAACTTGCAGTCTCTTCTTCATGCCTGCAATGTATTAATATATTTAAAACCTGACTTTTCGTAAAATCAATTCCGTAATGCTGATTTTCGGGATTACGGTTCAGACTGCTTTTTTTATTCTGATTTTGATAATTTAAATATTCTGCATTTAAAAAGCTTGTCTGGTTCAGGTAGGTTCCGCCTTTTCTTACAAACTCCTCTATCATAAAATCAATAAATTTGTTTCTATCCATAATAAAACCAGGAGATTTTATCGTGTTTACAAGCTTTCCTTTGATATAAGTTTCCATATAATTTACTTCATTATTTATTCCGGCAATTTTACCGTCATAAAGTTGAGTTATAGTTTTTGGAACAAGCTCTGCACACCTTACCGGCATATCAGCAACTTTTTTCTTCTCAATAAGAATGACTTTCAGATCAGAACAGGATAAAAAATATGCAAGACTTGCACCGGCAGGTCCTGCTCCTATAATTGCCACGTCATACATAGTATCTTTTCGCCATAGATTCTTCATTTTTTAAGTTAAAATCTTAAATACTTTCTCCATCAAATCCAGTTTGAGATCGGTAAACCCCTCAAATCTGCCTTCATGCGCAACATCTTCTCTGCCAAGTTCATAGCAGGTTTTATTTTCAATATTCAAAAGGATACCGCTCAGTCCGATCCTTTCAAAATCTTCTTTATGCTTTATATAAAAAGATTCACAGCAGCTTCCCCCAAAATACTTCACACCATTTTTTTTAAGATTATTTAAGGTATTTTTCAGATTTTCATAGCTTAATACAGTAATTGTTTTTACATTATATTTTTCAGCAATACTTACTGCTTCACCAGTCGTACATTTACTGCAGATGCTGCATCCGTTTTTCTTCCTGAATCTGCATTCGGGCAGCTTGGAGCAGTATGGAAGAAGGAATACCTCAATTTTATTTTTATCGGAGAAGCTTCTTTTTACAAGAAAAATATCATTATAATACTTAAGAGGTATACCATATTTCTTGAAGTCAATCTTGTCAATACATATATTTACAGTTTCAGATAAATCATCTTCGCTGATTCCGGTAATTTGCACAGGATAATTCTTAAAAAAATCATGTATTTCTTTTTTGAAGACCTCCTTGTCGGCCGGAATATTTTTTAACCTGGACTCAATATCGTTTAATACCCGTTTCGGATAAAGGAAAAAATCTCCGCTAAAGTACAGATTTCTTATTACTTTCCTTTTTATATCCATATTAACACTGCATTTTATAACCTTCTTATGCGATTTTGAAAAAGAAGTTAAGAAATAATAACTTTTTTTATCTCTTATCTTATTAATATACGATTTGCTTCTGAAATATGGGAGCTTTTCTGCAAGCATTTTCTTTTCAATATCCGTCAAATCCCCCCAGCAATAATTAATACCCAAGGAACAGGAAAATCCATCAAGCATCTTTTTTATTATTTCTTCTCTTGATGGACAGTAACCCAGTTCTCTCGAAAGCCACGTGATTCTTTCCTTCAGTGAATTGACCTCCTTGTATCTTAATTTTTCGACTGGTATCCTTAATGCTCTAAGCATTATTTCTATGTTTAAATCAACAAGAAGTGTACCTTGAAACATGAAGGCTTCTTTTATTGAAGTACCTCCCGAACCGGAAATCTTTTTCCCGCCTATTTCAATATCATTTCTTGGCCGGAAGCTTGAATTTAAACCAAACCTGTTAATACCGTCCGATACTGCACTGCAGAAAATTTTATAAAAGCTTTCTATGTTTTTAACTTTGAAGATTTTGTTTTTTAATGCAAATATTTCCCACCCCACATCTTTTGTATCCCAGTAAAGTGCTCCGCCTCCTGTTACCCTTCTGTTTATATCAATACCGTTTTGTCTGCAGAAGGTTGTCCTTATTTCTTTCTCAACAGATTGAAACTGTCCAACAAGAGCACTGTGAGGTTTGAAGCTGAGAAACCTTATAGTATCAGGTACAAGGTTTTCCTCTCTTAATTCAAGTATTATACTGTCAAGCGCCATATTTTCAGCTGCGGTAAGCTCGCATGTGTCTATTTCCTGAAACTCATCATTAATTT
>JAMCVO010000620.1 GCA_023475715.1 Actinomycetota bacterium | reverse complement strand
TTGTAGCAGTGCCTGCCTGGCATTCATCATAGCCTTTAATTGGTGAAAGATGATAAGCAAGGTATGAAGCTGTGTCTTTGTTTGCAACTCTAGACCATGAATATACAAAATCTTCAGCTTTCAGTGCTCTACCGCTATGGAATTTAACACCTTTTCTTAAATGGAATGTATAAACAAGACCATCGCTGCTTACTTCCCATTTTTCAGCCAATTTCGGCACAACTTCTAATGTCTTTGGATCCCATGCAAAAAGACCGTCCCATACCTGTCTAATTACCTGTATTCCTTCACTTTCATAGGAGTTTGGCGGATCAAGTGATACAGGCTGATTGATATGCAACCTCATTACTCCACCGGCTTTTGTGTCTTTCTTACAGCCTGCAAACATTGTTCCAATTAGTACTGCAACAATAAATATTGCAATTATTACTATTAATCTTTTATAATTCTTCACTCACTCCTCCTTAACTTTATTATTCATTTTATTAATTTCTCTCAATCAATTTTTCCAATTTCTTTTAAGCCCACCCCTTTTTAAAAAATTATTATAATAATCTATATAAAATTATTAATATTTGCAAATATTATAGTATATGATGCATAAAATTTATATAGGCTACTTTATATATTGTAAGTGAATAAATATTAAAATAATATTTAATATTTAATTCATATAAAATTTTTATAACACTTATAAAAGAATAAAAAGAGTAATAGTGGTTATTGCAAAAACAACTCCAAGAATAATTGTAATCCTATCAAGGTTCTTTTCAACAATTCCTGAGCCGTCAAAGGTTTCTACCATTCCGGAAAACAAGCCTGATATTCCTCCTCCTCTGCCCGCATGCAATAAAATAAAGAGTATTATCCCAATGGAAGCTGCGATATGTACGGCATAAATTATATTAAGTAATATTGAACCCATTTAAACCCTTTCCTGGAAACCAAAATTTTTAAAAATATTTTTTACAAACCTTTATTCTACCAGAAAAATTAAAATAATTAAATAAACAAACCTGTCAAATAATCAGCGATTGTCCTGTCATTTCTTCTGGTTTTTCAATATTGAGCAATTCCAGTATTGTTGGCGCTATATCGCAAAGTCTGCCAGGTTGGGTCTTGAGCTTTTTGATATCAGTACTGCAGATAATAAAAGGAACTTTTGACATTGTATGAGCAGTCATAGGACATTGCTCACTGGAATCGATCATTTCTTCTGCTTTTCCATGGTCTGCTGTTATGATTCCCAAACCACCCATATTATTTAATTTATTGATTACCATGCCGACACATGCATCAACTGTTTCAATGGCCTTAATTGCTGCTTCAATAAAACCAGTATGTCCAACCATATCAGGGTTTGCATAATTTAATATTATTACATCGTAGACATTCTCGCTAATTTTTTCAATAACTTTATCTGTAAGCTCAAAAGCACTCATTTCCGGCTTTAAATTATAGGTGACAACTTTTGGTGAAGGAATTAAAATCCTATCTTCTCCAGGATTTGGCTTTTCTACTCCTCCATTAAAGAAAAAAGTGACATGAGCATATTTTTCGGTTTCAGCAATTCTAAGCTGTCTTAAATTATTAGCTGCAAAAACCTCGCCAAGAGTATTTGTAATCTTATCTGGCGGGAAAGCCACCGGAACATTGAAATCCTTGTTATACTGCACTATACATACAAAAAATACCCGAGGAGGATTTGTTCCCCTATCAAAATCAGTAAAATCATCAAATATCAAAGCCCTGGTAATCTGTCTTGCCCTATCAGGTCTGAAGTTAAAGAAAATTACCGAATCTCCAGTTTTTATGCGAGCTTCGCTTTCATTTTTTACTTTTACAAGACCTGGAATTACAAACTCATCATCCAAGCCCGCATCATATGATTTTGAAACAAGCTCCTCCGGACAATCATAACTTTTACCGATACGATAAACCATCGCATCATAGCTTTTTTTAACTCTGTCCCATCTGTTGTCCCTGTCCATAGCATAATAGCGTCCACTGACTGTAGCTATTTCTCCAACACCTTTTAATTTCAAATAATCAGCAACTTCTTTTAGGAAAGGTATGGCACTCTTTGGAGGGACATCTCTGCCATCAAGAAACGCATGAATATATAGCTTGGTTATGCCATACATGGAGGCAAGATCTATCAAAGCTTTCAGATGTTCTATATGGCTGTGCACTCCTCCATCAGAAACAAGTCCCATGATATGCAGACAGCTCTTCTTATCCTTTACATTATTTACTGCTGCCATAAAAGCTTTATTGGTAAAAAAATCTCTGTCTTTTATAGATTTTGTGATCCTGGTCAATTCCTGATATACAATTCTGCCTGCACCTATGTTTAAATGGCCAACTTCTGAATTTCCCATTTGTCCTTCCGGAAGGCCCACGGCTTCACCTGAGGCAAGTAATAGAGTATTAGGATAAAACTCACGGAATTTACTGATGTTTGGTGTCTTTGCAAGAGTTATTGCATTACCTTCCGATTTATCAGCAATGCCCCAACCATCAAGTATTACCAAACATATTGGTTTCTTTACATTATTTTTTGTATTCATATTCAGTAGTTTATAATTGCTATAAAATCCTCCAGCTTGATGCTCGCTCCTCCAACTAATGCTCCATCAATATCCGGCATTGACATGAGCTCTGTTATATTCGAGGGCTTAACGCTTCCGCCATATTGAATCCTTGCCTGCCCGGCAGCCAAATTGCTGTAAAGCTCTGCCAGTCTTACCCTGATAGCTCTGCACATGTCATTTGCATCCTTTGACGAGGCATTCTTACCTGTCCCTATGGCCCAAATAGGTTCATATGCTACTGTCAGGTCTGCAATATGTTTTGCATCAACATCTTTAAGGCATTCTACCACCTGGCCTAAAACAAAACTTACAGCATTACCATTTTCCCTGATCCTCAGAGGCTCGCCTACGCACATGATCGGTTTCAGATTATGTTTGAAAGCTGATATGACTTTTTTATTTACGGTCTCGTTGGTATCAGCAAAATATTCTCTTCTCTCGCTGTGCCCTATGATTACATATTCAACTCCAAGTGCTTTGAGCATCAAAGGAGAAACTTCACCTGTAAAAGCTCCGTTTTCTTCAAAATGCATATTCTGGGCTCCAAGCTTAACATCAATATTGTCTGTATCAATAATGTTCTTCACGCTCCGGAGTGCAGTAAAAGAAGGACATATGCAAATTTCACAGTTATTTTTATTCTTATATTCATAACCCAATTCCTGAGTAAATTTAATTGCCTCAAAATGAGTCATGTTCATTTTCCAATTACCTGCAATAAAAGGTATTCTCATTTTAATTCTCCTGTCAGATTTTTAATTACACGATAAGCGCTAAAAACAACTTATTTATTCAACAAGGCTGCAACTCCCGGAAGAACTTTACCTTCAAGAAATTCCATAGAAGCTCCGCCTCCGCTTGATATATGCGAGAACTTGTCATTCAGGCCATATTTCTTAATCGCTGCAAGAGTGTCGCCGCCGCCTGCAACTGTAACAGCTGTGCTGTTAGCAATGGCATTTGCAATTTCTTTTGTGCTTTTTTCGAAATTTTCCCATTCAAAAACACCAACCGGTCCATTCCAAAAAATTGTCTTCGCTCTTGCAATTTCAGTCTTATATAATTCCGTGGTTTTTTCTCCTATGCCCATCCCCTCCCAATCTGGTGGAATTGCATCTACTGACACATTTTTACTTTCAGCATTTTTCGCATATTCCCTTGCAATTACAAGATCAACCGGAAGCATGAAATTGACACCATTCTTTTTTGCAAGTTCAATCATCTCTTTAGCATAACCTAACTGGTCATCTTCACATATTGATTTCCCTATTCCATAACCCTGAGCTTTTAGAAAGGTATAGCTCATTCCGCCACCAAGGATAAGAGTATCAACTTTTCCAAGCAAGTTTTGTATTACAAGAATTTTATCTGATACTTTACTTCCACCCAGAATTGCCATGAAAGGCCTGCCAGGTGCTTCAAGCAATGCGCTCAGTGCTTCTACTTCTTTCTTCATTAAAAATCCCGCAACCGCAGGCAGGAACTGGGTTATACCTGAAATTGAAGCATGCGCTCTGTGGGCTGCACCAAAGGCATCATCCACATATACTTCAGCAAGTGATGCTAGATTTTTGGCAAATTCCCTATCATTATTCTTTTCGCCTGGATTGAATCGTAAATTTTCCAGCATTATTATTTCACCAGGCTGCATTTTGCTGTCTGCATATTCCTTTATTTCAGACGAAAAAGTTTCATCAAATTTTTTAACAGGCCTGCCAATCAATTTTTCAAGTTCTCTTGCAGTCGGAGTCAGCCTGTATTTTTCTTCAACTATACCTTTAGGTCTCCCCAGGTGAGACATAAGTATTACTTTTGCATTTCTTTCAAGGAGATAGTTCAATGTTGGTAGAGACAGTCTTATCCTGGTATTGTCGGTGACATTTCCATTTTCATCCAGCGGCACATTGTAGTCCACTCGCACAATCACCTTTTTATTTTTTACATCAACATCCTCTACAGTTTTTTTATTAAACAATTTCAAACCTCCTGATTAAATTATTTAATCTTCTGATTAAATTATCAAATAACCGAGGAATGGCTGCCCCGGTTATTTGTTTTTTCTGTTAAAGTGAAAAACTTTCAAAATATATAATTATTTCATTATGTATTTTATCAAATCAATAAGCCTGGTTGAGTAACCCCACTCATTATCATACCATGAAAATACCTTTGCCATCCTGCCAAGCTTCATTGTACTGAGTGAATCAAAAATCGAAGAGCAGGGATTACCTATTATATCAGAAGATACGATCGGATCTTCACAATACTGTAAAATCCCTTTAAATCCCGGACTTTCAGAAGCTTTCCTGAAAGCTGTATTTATTTCTTCCACCGTAGCATCTTTTTCAAGATTTACAACAAGGTCTACAATCGAACCAACGGGCGTAGGAACACGGAGTGAAACACCATCAAGCCTGCCTTTAAGTTCAGGAATTACAAGACCAATTGCACTTGCAGCACCGGTTGATGTTGGTATTATGGAAAGAGCTGCAGCTCTGGCTCTTCTCAAATCTTTATGTGGCAAATCCAGCACTTTCTGGTCATTTGTATATGAATGAACTGTTGTCATGAAGCCATCAATAATTTTGAAGTTATCATTTAAAACCTTACATAATGGAGCCAGAGCATTAGTGGTACATGAGGCATTTGAAATGATATTATGCTCTTTTTTATAGGCACCTTCATTAACACCCATAACAATGGTAATATCAGCGCCTCCACTTTTCATTGGAGCAGATACAATGACTTTTTTTGCTCCTGCTTCAAAATGTTTCATCACGTCTTCTCTTTTTGTAAAAACACCGGTGGATTCAATCACAACATCTACCCCTAGTTCTTTCCATGGAAGAGCTGCAGGATCTTTTATCATAGTAGCTCTTATCTTTTTGCCATCAATGATTACGGCTTCTTCTGCAGCTTTGATATCTGCTTCCAAAACACCGAAATTTGAATCATACTTTAAAAGATGCGCAAGTGTCTTTGTGTCTGTGATATCATTAATTTCAACAACTTCTATATCGTTGTTTTTGTCATATTTCATTTTTGCCCGCATAAACACTCTGCCTATTCTTCCAAATCCGTTAATACCGACTTTTATTGCCACGTTTCCTCCTTTAAATATTTTTAAATTGATTTTTTAATAATTTTGATAAATAAATCCGCTAATTCTAACAAAATTACAGAAAATAATAAAGATATTTGTTTCTCTACCTATTCATCTTTGTCGATATCTTTATGTGACAATTTTACAGAATAACCTTTCAGTTTTAAATAATCATATAATATATCGGTAATCACAACAGAACGGTGTCTCCCTCCCGTGCATCCAATACCTATCCCCAGGTAACTTTTTCCTTCCTCGATATAGTTTGGAATCAAGAAATCGAGCATTTTTTCAAACATCCGGAGGAATTTCTTAGACTCATCATTTGTTATGACAAAATTGATAACTTTTTCATTTTTACCGTCAAGATTCTTGAGTTCATCCAGATAATAAGGATTTGGTAAAAATCTGACATCCATAACAATATCAAGACTTTCCTGGGGAATCCCAAATTTATATCCAAAAGATACAAGCGAAATTTGAAACAAACTGCTTTTTTCTTCTTCGCTCATCATCCTTTCAGCAATTTCAATCTTTAGCTCCCGGGGACTTAGAGAAGTTGTATCTATAATCACTTCAGACATTTCACGCAAATAATAAAGCTTCTCTGTTTCTTTTTCAATTCCACTTAAAATATCTCCATCTATAACCAGGGGGTGTTTCCTTCTCGTAAGAGAAAATCTTTTCATTATTATGTTTTTTGATGCTTCAAGAAATAGTATTTTATAATTTATTTTTTGCTTTTTTAAATTTTCCAGAGTATTGTAAATTTCATTGAATAAATCCCCGCTTCTTAAATCTATAGCCACTGCAATCTTATTAATATCCTTATCTTTCACTGCAAAGAATCCAATCAGATTTAAAAGCAAGCTTGCCGGAAGGTTGTCCACGCAGTAATATCCTGCATCTTCAAAGTACCTGAGTGCCGCGGTTTTACCTGCTCCCGAAAGTCCTGTAATAATAATCAGTTTTCCGCTATATTGTTCTTCCATATTTTTGCAAAAGCTTATTTTTTGGTACTACCCTTTGTAAGACTTATTAAGCGCGATTATATCCTATAATTTTAAATTATTTTTCTTATTTATGGAAACTTATTTATGAAACTGTTAGCACCTAAAATTTCGTGATAAAAAATAAATTGATAAGCCAGGATGGGTATTGAGAAAACCATTTGAAGGCTTAAGCGGGCATGGTTCCTCCTCCGGGAGGAGAGCGAAGCCTGAAACTGAGCTGGCTTTTTTACTCGCCGGGGAAAAGCCTGCGTGTTTTTGAAATACCCATAATGGCCGTTAAAATTTTCCTTTATTGCTATCACGAAATTTTAGATGCTTCCTATGAAACTTATTTATGGAGACTATTATATATACTTATTGCATCCTTGTAGCTGATGCCTTTAATTTTTATTAAATCTTCCAGCCTGCAAGCCTTCAGTTCTTCGGTGGTATTGAATTTTTCCATTACATATTTTTTCTTTTTCTCACCGATTCCTTTTATACCGTCCAATATTGAATGCGTCATGTAGCCAGCCCTTAATTTCTTGTGACAATTGACAGCAAACCGGTGAGCTTCATCCCGCACTTTTGTTATGATCTTCATGTAATTATTTGCAATATCAAGTTTTATCCCATTTTCAAACTTGTTGCAAAATATTATTTCTTCCTTTTTTGCAAGACTAACGACATCTATCCCGGATAATTGCTTTCTTGCCATTAAACTTTTGGCAATATTAAACTGAGCTTTTCCACCGTCAACTATTATCAAATCAGGTTTTACACAGAAGCTATCTTCTATATCGACACGACAGTCTTCAAGGTATCTCAGCCTCCTGCTGAGTATTTCTTCCATCATTGCAACGTCATCCTGACCAACGACAGTTCTAATCCTAAAATGTCTGTAATTGCTTGCAAGCGGGCTGCCGTTTATAAAAACTGCCATTGAACCAACTGCAAAACTGCTGCCAATATTGGAGATATCAAAACATTCAATGCGTTTTGGAATATTATTGAGCCCAAGTATTTCTTTTAGATTGGAAAGATCCTTATAGGCTTTAGAATAACCAATGTCCTTTTCAAACTTTTTCTTTTCAAGATATAGCGCAGCATTTCTTGCAGCCATCTCAATAATTTTTTTCTTTTCACCAATCTTTGGAACCTTTATTTCTATTTTTTTATCTTTGGATTCCGAAAGCCATTTTGAAATCAGTCCCATATCTTCTATCTCAAAAGGTATAAAAATCTTTGAAGGCACATTATCAATATCTATATAAAAGCTTTTTAAAAAACCAGCCATTATTTCACTTTCAGTTATAAACTTGCAGTTTGAAATTATAAAATTATTTATCGCTGACAGTTCCCCTTCCCTATAACTAAACAAGCTCACAGCGCCCATTTCAGCAGTTTCATCTTTTGAAATCGAAAGAATTTCCCATGTATCTTCACTGCTGAAAAAAATTTTCTGGTTTACATGAAGTTCATTTATCCATTCAATTTTTTCCCTTAAAATTGCAGCATCTTCAAATTCTTTATTTGAAGCATGCTGTATCATGTCTGCTTTCATACTTTCAATAATAGTTTTATCACTGCCTTTTAAAAACATCTTGATATAATCAATATTGTGCCTGTATGCTTCCTCGGTAATTTTTCCCACACAGGGAGCCGAACATAAATTTATGTGATAATTTAAGCAAACTGCACCTTTAACCTTTCCAGGCTTACTCTTTTTACAGTCTCTTAATTGAAAAATCTTGCGTAAAGTACCCAGGATTTCTTTGACCGGTTTTACATTGGTATAAGGCCCAAAATATTTCGCACCCTTTAAATTTCTGTTTCTTGTCATAAAGACTCTTGGAAATTTTTCATTTTCGGTTATTGCAATATAAGGATATGATTTGTCATCTTTCAGGGAAACATTATATTTGGGCCTGTTTTTTTTAATAAGATTGCTCTCGAGTACAAGAGCTTCCACTTCATTGTCTGTAACAACGTAGTCCATTGAGCTTATTTTGCCTGTAAAAAAAGAAGTGGGGTGATTAACGTAACTGGCTGAATCATTATTCTGAAAATAGCTTTTAACCCTTTCGCGAAGACTTTGCGCTTTCCCTACATAGATTACCCTGCCTTTGGAATCTTTGAAGATATAAACACCAGGCTGCTTAGGCAGAATAGATAAAATATTTCTGATATTGGGTTTAGCTGTTCCTTCCTCAACAGTTTGCTTTATGGAACTGCCGATCTTCATATCCATTATTTTCCTTAAGAACCTTTTTTAAAAATTTACCAGTATAAGAAGCACCGTTAAGAGTTATTTCCTCAGGTGTACCTGCTGCAATAATCTGTCCGCCTTTTTCTCCACCTTCGGGCCCTAAATCAATTATATAATCAGCGGATTTAATAATTTCAAGGTTGTGCTCGATTATCACCACGGTATTGCCAGCATCAACAAGCTTATTTAGGATTTTTAACAGCTTGTTTATATCATCAAAATGGAGCCCTGTAGTTGGCTCATCCAGCAAATACATGGTATTGCCTGTACTTTTTCTGGATAGTTCTGTGGAAAGCTTAACCCTTTGAGCTTCACCTCCCGAGAGTGTTGTTGAGGACTGGCCCAATTTTATATATCCCAGTCCGACATCATTAATCAATTCCAGTTTTCTGCTTATTCTGGGAATATTCTTAAAAAAATTCATGGCTTCTTCCACATTCATGTTCAGCACTTCATCTATATTCCTGTCCTTATATTTGATTTCAAGAGTTTCTCTGTTATACCTCTTGCCTTTGCAAACCTCGCAGGGGATATAAACATCCGGAAGGAAATGCATCTCTATTTTTATTTCTCCGTCACCGCTGCAGGCTTCGCATCTTCCACCCTTGACATTAAAGCTAAACCTTCCGGGCTTGTAACCCCTCATCCGGGCATCATTTGTCCGGGAAAACAACTCTCTTATATAACCGAAAACACCGGTATAGGTTGCAGGATTTGAGCGCGGGGTTCTGCCAATCGGTGACTGATCAATTACTATTACCTTGTCCAGGTTTTTATAATCAATTATTTTATCATGCCTCCCGGCACGCTCATTGGATCTCATAAGCAGATTTGAAAGAGCGGGATAAAGTATTTCATTTATAAGAGTACTCTTGCCTGAGCCTGAAACACCTGTTACCGAAACCAGCTTACCAAGCGGGATTTCTACATCAATATTTTTTAAGTTATGCTCTCTGGCACCTTTAATTATGATATTTTTACTGTTTCCATGCCTCCTGCTTTCAGGAACGGGAATAAATTTTTCCCCGGAAAGATATTTGCCGGTAATTGATTTTTCACATTGCAATATATCTTTCAATCTTCCATTGAAAACTATTTCTCCACCATGAACACCTGCACCAGGCCCTATGTCAACGATGTGATCTGCAGAACGCATCGTCTCTTCGTCATGCTCAATTACAATTATAGTATTGCCAAGATCACGCAATCGCTTCAGTGCACTTATCAGTTTGTTGTTATCTTTCTGGTGCAGGCCAATGCTTGGCTCGTCCAATATGTATAAAACTCCAACCAATCCGGAGCCTATCTGAGTCGCCAGCCTTATTCTCTGAGATTCACCACCCGAAAGTGTTCCGGCATGCCTGTTCAGAGTGAGATAATTCAGTCCTACATCTTTTAAGAAGCTTAACCTTTCAATTATTTCCTTAATAAGCCGCTCTCCAATAACCCTTTCCCTATCAGTAAGTCGAAGACTTCGCAGCCATACAATTGCATCTTCAATTGTCAGCATGCAATAATCCGCTATGGAGAAACCGTTTATCCTGACAGCAAGACTTTCCGGCTTCAGTCTTTTACCGTCACAACTGCTGCAAGGAATTTCATTCAACATCCGTTCAATCTTATCCCTCTGGAACTCAGATTCCGTTTCTAAATATCTCCTGCTTAAATTATTGGCAAGCCCTTCAAATTTTAGCGAATAGTATCTTACTTCTCCTTTATGATTGCGGTATCTTACCTTTATTCTTTCACCGTCAGTTCCGTAAAGAATCAGTTTTTTTGCCCTGTCATCAAGGTCCTCGAAAGGAGTTTCAAGGTTAAAATCATATTGTTCCGCCAGGCTTCGCATAAGCTGAGAGTAATAATTTGAGTAATTCATATTAAAAAATGGAATTGCACCCTCGTTTATGGAAAGTGCAGGATATTCTACAATTAACTGCGGGTCTATTTCTTTTTTTATTCCAAGACCGCCGCAGTCCTTGCATGCGCCATAAGGGCTGTTAAATGAAAACATACGCGGAGACAATTCTTCAAAACTTATCCCGCAATCAATACAGGTAAAATTTTCTGAAAAACTTAATATTTCGCTGGTGTCCAGAAGCTCAATATGCACAATTCCGGCACTTTCTCTAAGTGATACTTCAATATCTTCAGTAAGTCTTTTTCTAATATCAGGCTTTATTTTCAGTCTGTCTATAATAATTTCAATTTCATGTTTTTTGTTTTTATCTATATTTATTTCAGGATTATCGGAAAGGTCATAAATCTCACCATCAACCTTAACCCTTATATAGCCTTCTTTTTTGATTGACTCAAAAGTTTTAAGATACTCACCTTTTCTGCCCCTTACTACAGGTGTAAGAATCTGAAACTTTGTATCCGGCGGCAAATCCATTATTTTGTCAACAATCTGATCTACGGTCTGTTTTGTGATTGGTTTTCCGCATACATAACAATATGGCACTCCTATCCTTGCATATAATACCCTTAAATAATCATAAATTTCAGTTATCGTTCCTACGGTTGACCGGGGGTTCTTTGAAACGCCTTTTTGATTTATCGAAACCGCAGGTGAAAGCCCTTCAATAAGATCAACATCAGGCTTATCCATCTGCCCAAGGAATTGTCTGGCGTATGATGAAAGGGATTCCACATATCTTCTCTGCCCTTCCGCATAAATTGTATCGAAAGCAAGAGAAGATTTCCCCGATCCGCTAACCCCCGTGAAAACAATAAATTTATCTCTCGGGATCCTGAGGTTTACATTTTTTAAATTATGTTCTCTTGCGCCTTTTATTATTATTTCAGTTTTCATATAAATTCTTCTGCCTTAACAGCCGATTTTTTTTCAGCTGTTTTGAATATTTGCTATATTTTTAATCTTTTTTATTTCATCTCTTATAAATGCAGCTTTTTCAAAATTAAGTTCCTGTGATGCAAGGTGCATCTCTTCTTCCAAACCACTTATTATATTATCTATTTTAGAGAAATCCATATCCAGTAACCTGTCGCTGCTGAAAGCTGCAGCTTTTTCCTTTACTAAGAACTCTCTTTTAGCTGTCTTTTTTGACTTGATGCCGCTTGCATACAGGATATCAGAAATGCTCTTGATTATTGAAGTGGGTATAATATTGTGCTGCTCGTTATATTTTAGCTGTAATTTCCGTCTTCTGTTTGTTTCGTCTACGGCATTTCTCATGGAATTTGTTATATTATCGGCATACATCAAAACCATTCCATTAATATTTCTTGAAGCTCTGCCAATTGTCTGGATCAAAGAGATTTCAGATCTTAAAAATCCTTCCTTATCGGCATCGAGTATTGCAACTAATGAAACTTCGGGTAAATCAAGCCCTTCACGTAAAAGATTAATTCCTACAAGAACATCAAAATCTCCGCTTCTCAAGCCCCTCAGGATTTCAATTCTTTCAATTGTATCAATGGTTGAATGAAGGTATCTTACCCTTATATTTTTGCCTGCAAGATAATCTGCCAGATCTTCCGCCATTTTTTTTGTCAGTGTGGTTATCAGAACTCTTTCGTTTCTCCCAACTCTTACCTTAATCTCATCCATCAGATCTTCTATCTGACCCTTGGTTGGCTTTATGATAACCTCGGGATCAATAAGACCGGTTGGTCTGATTATCTGTTCGACAACCTGCAGACTTACTTTTCTTTCAAACTGGCCCGGGGTTGCAGATGTAAAAATAACCCTTTTAACCTTTTGCAGGAATTCTTCAAAACGAAGAGGCCTGTTATCAAGTGCAGAAGGAAGCCTGAAGCCATAATCGACAAGAGTTTGCTTTCTGGATTTGTCTCCTTCATACATACCTCTTATCTGGGGCATTGCTATATGGGATTCATCAATAACAGCCATAAAATCATCCGGGAAAAAATCAATAAGAGTGTTAGGTGTTTCTCCAGGCTGCTTGCCAAGAATATGCCTTGAGTAATTTTCAATACCACCGCAAAAGCCAAGCTCTGATATCATCTCCATGTCATATCTGGTTCTGGACTGGAGCCTCTGAGCTTCAAGCAACTTCCCTTCCTTCTTAAAATACTTAAGCCTTTCGTTTAGCTCTTCTTCAATAGTTGTTAAAGCTCTTTGGACCCATTCTGCAGTTGCAAGAAAATGAGTTGCAGGAGAAATTACTGCAACATCAAGCTCGCTGTAGATTTCTCCGGAAACTGGATTGAATTCAAGGATTCTTTCAACATCGTCACCAAAGAGCTGGACCCGAAGTGCCTTTTCCTGATAAGCAGGATAGATTTCAAAAGTATCACCCTTAACTCTGAAATTACCCTGGGTAAAATCATAATCATTGCGCTCATATTTTACACTGACAAGATTTTTAATTAATCTTTCTCTTTGATATTCCTCGCCCCTTTTTATAAAAATTCTCTGCTTCTCATACTCCACGGGAGAGCCAAGATTATATATACAGGATACACTGGCAACAACAATTACATCATTTCTCATAAAAAGCGAGTTAGTTGTTGAAAGTCTAAGCTTTTCAATCTCTTCGTTTATTGAAGTATCTTTTTCGATATACATATCTTTGCTGGGAATATATGCTTCGGGCTGATAATAGTCATAGTAACTTACAAAGTATTCCACTGCATTGTTTGGAAAAAACTCCCTGAATTCACTGCATAACTGGGCAGCAAGCGTCTTGTTGGGTGCAAGCACGAGTGTTGGAAGCTGGATATTTTTTATAACATTTGCTACCGTATAAGTCTTGCCTGAACCAGTCACCCCAAGAAGTGTCTGAAATTTATAATTGTTCTTTATACCATTCGTTAACTGTTCTATGGCATTATCCTGATCTCCCTGGGGACAGTAGTTGGAAATTATTTTAAATTTATTCTGGTTTTTCCCGTGGAGTATGAGAAGCAGAGAATTTTTTTATTTTAATTTTATTTCCGGGATTATTGTATTGACCTGGTTATATAAATCTTCTAAAGTTCCATTATTATATATTTCGAAGTTCACAACTTTTTCTATGATTTTTATATGCTGACCTTCAACCCTTAATTTAATATCTTCATCTGAGAAATGCTTATTTTTTAACTTCAGAAAATCATCTCTTCTTTCAACATCTGCTTTTACCCAGATTATATAGTCGCATAACTTATATAAATTACTGCTAAATAATATTGCAGCATCAATAATTATGCATTTTTTATATCTATTGGCTTTTATAATTGTTTGAATTTCCCGCTCTATTAAGCCAAACATTAAATTATTGAGCTTGGCAAGTTCTTTTTCTGAAGAAAATACTTTTTCAGCCAGAAGCTTGTAATTAACCGCTCCATCAAAACTGCAAACATCTTCTCCAAAACACTGTACCAGTTCCAATCTCACATTTTTATTTTTGCAGTATATCTCTTTTGCAACTTTATCAACATCAATTAATAATGTATCGCCAATTTGATTTTTTATATACCTGCCGACAGTGCTTTTCCCTGATGCAATTTTTCCGGTAATTCCTAAAATAACTGGCTTATCCATTTATTTAATAATATTTATGAATAATTTTTATTTAAAGAATACAAAATATTTATTATGCCTGACAACAGAATTATATAACAAAAGCACTATAAAATAATTGTTTAAGTCTGGAAAAAATATAGATTTATTTGTTTTGAAGAAAAGAAATAAAACTTACCGCATAAAATAAGCGGTAAGTTCTTTAAAAATTTATAATTAATTCCTCAATTTATAAGAAAATGCAACTGCTGCTACGGCTGATTTAAAAAAAATTATTCCAGGTTAGCTTCTTTTTTTAGCTCTTTGAGAATTTTCTTGATTGTCTCTTTCTTTTCCTTCTGGCTTATATCCTCAAACTCCAGGCTTTCAGATTTTGATTCTTTCTGTTCGGCTTTTCCCTTTTCTGCTTCCGAGGCTTCTACTTCCTTTGCTTTCTTTGTGTCTGCCTTCTTGCTGCTTTTTGGCTTTTCGCTCTTTTCTTCTACACTTTTTTCTTCTACTGTTTTTTCCTCTGTGCTTTTTTCTTCAACGCTTTTTTCTGCTTCAGCTTCAGGAAATTCTACTTGTTTTACACTGAAAGCCATTCTTCTCTTATCAAAATCTATGTCGATAATTCTAACTATAAGTTCGTCACCAATCTTTGCAACGTCGCTTGGTCTTTTTATCTGCTCGGAGCTCAATTCAGAAATATGTACCAGGCCTTCCATTCCTGATTCAATCTGGACAAATAATCCAAATTTTACAATTCTTGTTACTTTGCCCTGAACCACATCTTTGATTTTAAATTTCTTTATTTTTTCAAGCCACGGGTCTTTTTGAGTTTGCTTCAGCCCAAGTGATAATCTTTGCTTGTCAAAATCCACATCCAGAACCTCAACACTTACTTGATCATTTATCTTAACAACTTCTGAGGGATGCTTAACATGATTCCATGAAAGTTCCGAGATATGTATAAGTCCGTCTATTCCATCAACATCGACAAATGCACCAAAATCAGCAATACTTGTTATGACTCCATTTTTAATCTGACCTACTTCTATGCCACTCAGGACTTCTTTCCTTTGTTCTTTTCTCTCACCTTCTATTATTGCCTTTCTTGAAAGAACAACATTATTTCTGTTCCTGTCAACTTCAATAATTTTGCATAAACATTTTTCACCGATATAAGATGAAAGTTCCCTTGTTTTCCTCACATCAATAAGAGATGCAGGAAGGAATCCTCTTAACCCTATGTCTAAGATCAAACCACCTTTCACACATTCTATGACTTCGCCCTCGACTGTTTCACCATTTCTATAAATTTCTTCAACCCTGTTAAAGCTTTGTTCAACTTCTGCTCTTTTTTTAGAAAGTACAAGCCTTCCGTCCTGATCTTCTTTCTGCAATACCATGATATCTATGATTTCTTCGACTGTCAGAATTTCTTCCGGCTTTACATTGGTTCTTATTGAAAGCTCACTGATAGGTATTACACCTTCTGATTTGTAACCAACATCGATAAGAACTTCATCTTTTTCGATTTTTACGACTTTACCCTTTAAAATGTCACCTTCATTAAAACTAATAATGGTTAGGTCATAATTCGGAACCATTTCACCATTGTCATTCTCAACCATATAGTTTTCATCTGTAAGTCTGTTGAAATAATTGTCTTTAATCATTCTTTAAAAAATCACCCTCCATTTTTTTAAGTTTCAAAAGAATAACATGCAAATTTTTTTTTATCAATATTCAAACAAGATATTATAAAATAATTTTTTTAAATATACCAATTCTTGCCGGTTTTAATATCCACCTTCAATTTTGCCTTAATATTGATGCAATTTTCCATTGAGTCTATAACAATAGCTTTAATCTTATCGAGATCGCGCTTTTTCAATTCAAGGA
>JAMCVO010000596.1 GCA_023475715.1 Actinomycetota bacterium | reverse complement strand
ATAACTCTCAAACAGTCAAATCTCTTAAGCATGTTATGGAAGATGAGATGATTGAGAAATCGGGATTTGATTTAAAATTGATTTACAAATATCTTAAAAGTTTTGGAATAACAACAAATGGTATCCTTATAGATTACAAGATAATTTACCTGTTGCTAAATCCTGATAAATCGGATATAACCCTGAATGAAATTGCAAAAGACTTGCTTGAGGTTGAAATCGATGATTTTTTAGCTCAGAATATTAATGTTTCAAGCAGCATAGCCCGGCCGGCTGATAAAAATATAAAAAATAGTCAAATGTCTTTTTTATTTGCAGCTGAGGAAAAACCAATAACATTTTATGATCCTGCCGCTGCCATAAAAGAGCTTGAACCTATATTAAAACTGGTCAGCCTTTATAAAAAAATTGACAAAATTCTTTTTGAAAAAATAAAAGAAGAAAATATTGAAAAGCTATATTATGAAATCGAAGCCCCGCTGATTAAGGTATTAGCTGAAATAGAGCTCAAGGGTGTTTACATAGATAAGAAATATCTTGATGACCTCATTAAAGAATATGAAATTGATATAAATAGTCTGACAGATGAAATTTACAATCTCTGTGATGAAAAGTTCAATATAAATTCAACACAGGAGCTTGCACAGGTTCTTTTTGAAAAATTAAAGCTGCAAACTTCTAAAAAAACAAAAACAGGATTTTCAACAGGCGCAGGAACCTTGCTTGCTATTTATGACACTCATCCTGTCATTGGCAGGATCCTGGATTACAGGGAAAAAGTAAAATTAAAAAATACCTATTTGGACGTGCTGCCAAATTTAATAGACCACAAGGATAACAGGGTTCATACAACATATAATCAGCTTGGGACCACTACGGGCAGAATAAGCTCAAATAATCCTAATCTGCAAAATATTCCTGTCAGAACCGAACTTGGCAAGAAGATCAGGAAAGCTTTTGTACCAGGCAAAGATTATGACCTGCTTTTATCAGCTGATTACTCACAAATAGAACTCAGGATTCTTGCTCACCTGGCAGACGATGAGGGCCTTATTTCCGCTTTTAATTCAGGGCAGGATATCCACAGCCTTACGGCTTCTGAAATATTTGGGATAAAATATTCTGAAGTTGATGAAAATTTGAGAAGAAAAGCCAAGGCTATAAATTTTGGAATAATCTATGGCATGACTGAATTTGGCTTGAAAAGCAGGCTTTCAATATCGGAAGATGAAGCTCGCGGATACATCATGCTGTATTTTTCAAGATATCCGAAAATAAGATCCTATATGAATTTTCTGATAGAAACAGCATACAAGACAGGCTATACCACAACTATTTTTGGAAGGAAAAGATATATAAAAGAACTTGCAACCACCAATGCTAATATAAGAAATCTGGGCGAAAGGCTTGCAGTAAATACACCTATTCAGGGCAGCGCAGCTGATATTATGAAGCTTTCAACCGTAATGCTTTTTAATAGTTTGAAAAGAGAAAAAATTGACAGTAATATAATTCTGCATGTTCATGACGAAATAGTACTTGAATTAAAAGAGCGCGATCTTGATAAAATTAAAGCTATAGTTATAGACTCAATGGAAAATTGCATCAAAATTAAGGCAAAATTGAAGGTGGATATCAAAACCGGCAGGAATTGGTATATTTAATAAAATTATTTTATAATATCTTGTTTGAATATTGATAAAAAAAAATTTGCATGTTATTCTTTTGAGACTTAAAAAAATGGAGGGTGATTTTTAAAAGAATGATTAAAGACAATTATTTCAACAGACTTACAGATGAAAACTATATGGTTAAAAATGACAATGGTGAAATGGTTCCGAATTATGACCTAACCATTATTAGTTTTAATGAAGGTGATATTTTAAAAGGTAAAGTCGTAAAAATCGAAAAGGATGAAGTTCTTATCGATGTTGGTTACAAATCTGAAGGTGTAATACCTATCAGTGAACTTTCAATAAGAACCAATGTAAAGCCGGAAGAAATTCTGACAGTCGAAGAAATCATAGATATCATGGTCTTGCAGAAAGAAGATCAGGACGGAAGGCTTGTACTTTCTAAAAAGAGAGCAGAAGTTGAACAAAGCTTTAACAGGGTTGAAGAAATTTATAGAAATGGCGAAACAGTCGAGGGCGAAGTCATAGAATGTGTGAAAGGTGGTTTAATCTTAGACATAGGGTTAAGAGGGTTCCTTCCCGCATCTCTTATTGATGTCAGGAAAACAAGGGAGCTTTCATCCTATATCGGTGAAAAATGTTTATGTAAAATTATTGAAGTTGACAGGAACAGAAATAACGTTGTTCTTTCAAGAAAGGCAATAATAGAAGGTGAAAGGAAAGAGCAAAGAAAAGAAGTCCTGAGCGGCATTGAAGTAGGTCAGATTAAAAATGGAGTCATAACAAGTATCGCAGATTTCGGTGCATTTGTCGATGTTGACGGAATAGACGGACTTATACATATCTCAGAACTTTCATGGAATCATGTTAAGCATCCCTCAGAAGTTGTTAAGATAAATGATCAGGTAAGTGTCGAGGTTCTGGATGTGGATTTTGACAAGCAAAGATTATCACTCGGGCTAAAGCAAACTCAAAAAGACCCGTGGCTTGAAAAAATAAAGAAATTTAAAATTAAAGATGTAGTTCAGGGAAAAGTAACAAGAATTGTAAAATTTGGATTATTTGTCCAGATTGAACCAGGAATGGAAGGTCTGGTACATATTTCTGAATTAAGCCCCGAACAGATAAAAAGACCTAGCGATGTTGCAAAGATTGGTGACGAACTTATAGTCAGAATTATTGACATTGATTTTGATAAGAGAAGAATGGCTTTCAGCGTAAAACAAGTAGAATTCCCTGAAGCTGAAGAAGAAAGAAGCGTTGAAGAAAAAAGTGAAGAAGAAAAAGGCGTAGAGGAAAAGACTGTAGAAGAAAAAAGCGCAGAGGAAAAGAGAGAAAAGCCAAAAAGCAGCAAGAAGGCAGAAACCAAGAAAGCAAAGGAAGTAGAAGCTTCGGAAGCAGAAAAGGGAAAAGCTGAACAGAAAGAATCAAAATCTGAGGGCCCGGAGTTTGAGGATATAAGCCAGAAAGAAAAGAAAGAGACAATCAAGAAAATTCTCAAAGAGCTAAAAAAAGAAGCTAACCTGGAATAAATTTTTCTAA
>JAMCVO010000269.1 GCA_023475715.1 Actinomycetota bacterium | reverse complement strand
AAAGACCTTCATTATCTTAATCAGAAACCTGGAAATAGAAATTGAAGATTAAGGGGATAGATATTATGGATTTAAAAAAAGATATTATAAATGAAAAAGAAGAAATTATTCACCTAAGAAGAGAATTGCATAAAATTCCGGAACTGGGATTTAATGAATTTGAGACTTCAAGATTTATTACAGATAAATTAAAACAATATAACATTGAAGTGAAAAATCAGATTGCAAATACAGGCGTTCTTGGAATAATTAAGGGTAATAAAACCGGGAAAACAATTATGGTTAGGGCTGATATGGACGGTCTTCCTATAGTTGAGGCAAATACTTTTAACTATGCTTCCAAAAATAAAGGAGTAATGCATGCTTGTGGTCATGACGGCCATATGGCAATAACATTAACAGTTGCAAAGATACTTAGCAAGTACAGGTCAAAACTAAATGGGAATTTAAAATTTTTATTTCAGCCGGCAGAAGAAGGTCCGGGCGGAGCACATTTAATGGTAAAGGAGGGTATACTGAAAAATCCTCAAGTCGATGCTCTGTTAAGTCTTCATATATGGAATTTAATTCCGGTAGGAAAAATTGGTGTAAGGCCCGGTCCGCTTATGGCAAGTATAAATACATTTAAACTGACGGTTAAGGGGAAAGCTTCACATGGGGCCATGCCGCAGGACGGGATCGATGCCATAGTCGTAAGCAGCAACATTATTAATATTTTACAGGCTTATGTAACCAGAGAAATTTCTCCCCTGGAACCCTGCGTTCTTACTATTGGGAAAATATCCGGTGGTGTATCTTCAAATATAATTGCTGATACTGTTATAATGGAAGGAACTTTCAGGACTCTAAATCAGGCATTATCAAAAAAGTTTCCGGAAAAAATTGAGCATATTGTCAAAGAGATAACAAAAGGAATGGGGGCAGGTTATAATATTGAGTTTGATTTTTACTATCCGGTAACAATAAATGACAAAAACATATCTTTACTTGTTTCCGAAGCTGCAGAGGCTACGGTAGGTAAAAGCAATGTTTTAATTCCGGAACAGACCATGGGCGGGGATGATGTCGCTGTTTACTTACAGAAGGTACCCGGATGTCATTTCTTTTTAGGTGCATCCAATAAGGAAAAGGGCCTGGATTCACCATTACATAATCCAAATTTTAATTTTGACGAAAATTGCCTAATTATCGGTGTTGAGGTGTTGTTGCGTTCATTATTGAAATATCTAAGTCTATAATTTTTTATTTTTGCTCTTAATCGGGAGAATTTGATGTTTTACCTAAAAGTGAAACAGTTTATTGACAGAGAGGTATAGAGTGTATACTATATCCTAAATATTGGCTTTTTTTAATGTTTGTTTTTATGGAAAGATTTTCAAAATTTAAAATACAAGACAGATTGTTAAGTGAAAAGGCTTATCATACGATAAAGTCATTAATCATTGATAGTAACTTAAAACCTGGTGAAAAGATTCTTCAAAATAAAATGGCTGTGCAGCTAGGTATAAGTAAAATACCGCTAATCCAGGCACTGACATCTTTAAATAATGAAGGTCTTTTAGAAAAATTTCCAAGAAAAGGTTTTTATGTTAAAAAATTCTCAAGTAGAGAAATAGGCGATGTATTTGATGTAAGGATAGTACTTGAAAAGATGAGCGTATCAATTTTAGCCAAAAACGTAACTTCTATAGTAATTAAGGACCTCAAAAATTTTCTAAAAGAATTTCAACAATATTGTATTAATAAGAATTCCAAAAAGTATCACGAAGTTGATGTTAGATTTCATCAATATTTGATTGAATCTTCAAGAAATGATTTGTTAAAATCAATTTTTGAAAATTTTAATATATTGTTGATTTGTTATACCAAGGGCTCTGTTCTCGATTTTGATGAAAGTTATAACCAGCACAAAGAAATAATAAATGCTATACTTGAAAAAAATGTTTCAGAAGCTGAGTCTAAAATAGTAGAGCACATTATAAGCATTAAAGAGAAAATTAATTTCATTAACCATATATTGTAATTAAACTGTAAATTAATTCCCTTTCGATTTTTTTGTATAACATTAATTTCATTAGTTACCAGAAGTTGTTTTCTTGACGGGTAGTTATATTGCTTATAATATAACGTTAATTTTTATAGACAGTTTTAAAATTTTAATACCTTAATGATTCAGTTATTTTAAAAAAAATAAATGACTAAGATTAGAGCCAGGAAAACAACTCATCCCGGTAATAATGAAACGGGTTATCGTATAAATGGACGGATATGGGTAGAGAAAGACGGCAAACTCTACCTGGGGTGGGGACGCATAATATTACTGGAAAGAATTGAAGAGCTTGGTTCAATATCTGCTGCAGCACGTTCAATGAAACTTGGTTACGGCAATGCCTGGCTGTGGATAGATTCTATGAATCGACTTGCAAAAAAACCACTTGTAGAAAAACTAGCCGGTGGTACAAAAGGTGGTTATTCCAGGTTAACCGCAGAGGGAAGAAAAGTTATTATTCAATATAAGGAACTAAGGGAAAAATTTCTTGAATTCATAAGCCAGGTAAGCTAAAAAATATTTTTTAGGAGAAAAAATTTTAAAAAAGTATTTGATATTTTTGATATTTTTATTTATGGTTTTGGTCTTAATGACAGCAATGATAAGCTACAATACTAATAAAAATATAACATTGACTGTGTCTGCCGCATCAAGTCTTACCGATGCAATGAAGGAGATAAATAGTCTTTATTTAAAAGATAAGCAAAATACGGTTATTTTGATGAATTTTAATGGATCCGGCAGCCTTCAAAGACAAATTGAAAACGGGGCCCCCACAGATATTTTTATTTCAGCTTCTATAAATCAGATGGATAATTTACAGGAGAAGCATTTGATTATAAATGACACCCGAAAAAATCTCCTCAGCAATAAGATTGTCATGATAGTACCTGATACTAGCACCCTCGGGTTAACAGGTTTTATAGATTTGGCAAAAGATAGCATACAGAAAATTGCAATTGGTGACCCCGAGTCTGTTCCCGCCGGTATGTATGCAGAGCAAGTATTTGATAAGTTTGCAATTACCGGGAAAGTATTGCCAAAACTGATAATTTGCAACAATGTAAGACAGGTTTTGACATATGTGGAAAGCAAGAATGTTGATGCCGGTATCGTTTTTTTCAGTGATACA
>JAMCVO010000467.1 GCA_023475715.1 Actinomycetota bacterium | reverse complement strand
TAAAATTTCAGGTCATTGCAAAAATATTTTTTTAATAATATTATCGTTAATATTAACGATAATTAATAGTTTTTCAAATTTATTATGGCAATTTAAAAAAAATGAAGATCTTGAAGTTATAAATAATTTTAGCATAGAAGGGCTACTTCGTCGTTGCGGCATATCCTTAATATTCCAGTAAATATTGTTTATAGAAAAGGTTATATTACAAACGCAAAATAATTTAATAGGGAAAGAAATTATAAGGATTTACATACTATGTCAGAAAAAATAAATATCAATACTAATCAGAAGATTGAATTCTTCAGGCAGATGTATACGATAAGAAAGTTTGAGGAAAAGGTAAAGGAGCTTCTTCCCTTAGGTCTAATTAGAGGAGCCACTCATGTTTACATCGGTGAGGAGGCAATAGCTGTTGGTGCATGCGCAGCCTTAAATGAAGATGACTATATAGTATCAACACACAGAGGCCATGGCCACTGCATAGCTAAAGGAGGTAAGTTAAAACCCATGATGGCAGAACTTCTTGGAAAAGAGAGCGGCTACTGCAAAGGCAAAGGCGGCTCAATGCACATAGCAAATGTGGACAGCGGCATGCTTGGTGCAAGCGGAGTTGTAGCTTCAGGTATTCCTATTGCAACAGGAGCAGCCTTTTCATCAAAGTTTCTTGAAAATAATAAGGTTACAGTATCATTTTTTGGTGATGGCGCCTCAAATAACGGCACTTTTCATGAATGCCTAAATCTTGCCTCCATCTGGAAGCTTCCTATAATCTTTATCTGTGAAAATAACAGATATGCAATTACGGTTCCCCTTGAAATATCAACATCAGTTAAAGATATATCAACAAGATCTGCAGGATATAATATGCCGGGCATAATTGTTGATGGAAGAAATGTTGAAGAAGTTTACAGGGTAACAACTGATGCAGTTAAAAGAGCAAGAGAAGGAAAAGGTCCAACACTTATAGAAGCAAAAACATATAGGTTTGAAGGACACTGGATTGGAGATCCCCAGGTTTACAGAGAAAAAGATGAAGTGGAATCTGAAATTGCCTGTGATCATCTGCTTGATTATGAAAAAAAGCTTGTAAAAGAAAATATAGTATCAGCACCTGATATGGAAAATATCAAAAAGGAAATTGAAAATGAACTGGACGAAGCTGTTTCGTTTGCAAAGGAGAGTCCCTTTCTTGACGCCTCTAAAGTAGCAGATGATATTTTTTCATAAATTTTAGCAACAGTTAAGGAGAATAGTATAAATGAAGGAAGTTACATATGCCGAGGCCATAAATGAAGCACTGGATGAGGAAATGGCCCGTGACGATAAAGTAATAGTTATGGGTGAAGATGTCGGGCTGTACGGCGGGGTATGGAGAACATCAATTGGTCTTCAGAAGAAATACGGTATAAAGCGGGTAGTAGATACCCCGATATCTGAAAACAGTTTTGTGGGATGCGCAATAGGGGCAGCTATTACCGGGCTTAGGCCAGTAGTTGAGGTCATGTATATAGATTTTATAACACTTGCTCTTGATCAGATAATTAATCAGGCAGCCAAGTTAAGATATATGTTTGGAGGAAAAGTCAAAGTTCCAATTGTAATAAAAACAACAGGAGGTGCAGGGAAAGGGAATGCTGCCCATCACTCCCAAAGCCTTGAATCCCTGTTTTGTCATATACCAGGACTTAAAGTTGTAATGCCAGCTACACCATCTGATGCCAAAGGTTTAATGAAATCATCAATAAGAGAAGATAATCCAGTAATTTTTATAGAACATAAACTTCTGTATCCCAAAAAGGAAAATATGGATAACACTGAAGAGTTAATTCCTCTGGGTAAGGCAAAGATAGTAAAAAAGGGCAGCGATATTACACTAGTTGCCACTTCAAATATGCTATATAAAGCCATAGATGCAGCATATATTTTAGAAAAAGATTTTAATATATCATGTGAGGTAATAGACCCAAGAACAGTATCTCCGATTGATTTTGATACGATAATAGATTCAGTTAAAAAGACAAACAATGTCCTTATTGTTCATGAGTCAAATAAGAAGGCAGGGATAGGTTCCTATATTGCTAGCTGCATCACAGAAGAGGCATTTGACTGGATGGACAACCCGGCAAGTGTAATAGGCGGACTTGATTGTCCCATACCGTATAGCTATGTTCTTGAGGATGCCGTAATTCCAAGTGAAAATCAGATAGTGGGTAAAGTAAAACAACTTCTTAAGAAAGGGATAAATTAAATGGCAAAAAAAGTAGCACTAATTCATACAGGATTTGCCCTGGTTGAAGTACTAAAAAATCTCTTCAGTGAAATTATGCCAGGCATTGAGATAATAAATATATTAGACGACAGTCTTTTAAGAGAGGTACTAAAGGAAGGCAGTGTTACAAAACCTGTAATAAAGAGAATGATCTCTTACTTTAAATCAGCAGAAGTTTACAAAGTGGACGCAATCTTAAATGTATGTTCATCAGTTGGAGAAGTAGCAGATATTGCAAGGATAATAATAGATACCCCCATAGTTAAGATAGATGAGAAAATGGCAGAGGAAGCTGTTGCAAGGTCCTCAAATATCGGAGTAGCTGCAACACTTAAAACAACTCTTGATCCCACATGCAGGCTTCTTGAAAAAAAAGCAGAAGGTATTGGTAAAAAAATAACTATAACAAGGACACTGTGTCCTGGTGCATTTGAAGAATTAATTAATGGTAATGGTAGGAAACATGATGAGATTGTTCTTAAGGAAATAGAAAAATTATCAGGCAGTGTTGAGATAATAGTTCTTGCTCAAGGGTCAATGGCAAGACTAACCGACAGTCTAAGTGGTGAGCTTTCATCAAGGGTACTCTCAAGCCTAAGAAGCGGGGTAATGGAGGTAAAAAGGGTGCTGGGGGTATAAGGGATATTAAAATGAGGAAAAGAAAAAAGTTGGATTATTTACCAATAGCTGGTTCTTAGTTGCTTATTTAAAAAATTTATTCAGCAGTAATTTAAGTATTTTTAACAAATTGAATTCTGTTTTGATTAAAAAGCAGATTTCCTGAAATATTATCTGCAGCTATTTTTGGATTAATATAAATTCTTCATAAAATTCACATAAATTTAAGCCATAATAACTTGGAAAGCAATCCAAACATTAATATTTGAAATATATTGCATACATGCAAAATAATGCTC
>JAMCVO010000259.1 GCA_023475715.1 Actinomycetota bacterium | reverse complement strand
CCTGAATTTTTTCTTTTCAGGAAGCTTAATTCTTACAGATGCTCCAATAGTTATTCCCAGCCACAACGTCCATATTTTAGTCATGGAAAAAAAATAGAAGACTGCTTCAGATATTGTAATATTGGAATTAAAAAATCTTGTAACTATAAAATTAACAAAACCTGTTTTGTATAACAGAAGGGCCAGAATCGGAATAAGGCCAGACAACAGCATTACCTTGATATCAAAATAATTCCTTGATGATTTTATTCTCATGGATAAAACAATCAGGAAACCTATCATGAATCCCAGGGCCAGTATTATGAAATATTGCAAAAAATTTAAAAATCCGACAGGAAGATTGAATCTTGACAGCGCATCAAGAATATTGTCAAAGTATGCAAATGCGCTGTAATAAAGGATTATATTTACAAAACAGATAATTAACAGGTAACGCCTGACCATTTTTTAGCTTGCTTTTTTGTTTATAGAAATAAATCGATACCGGAAAATCTTAACTTAAAAATATATTAATTTCAAATGATGTGGAAGTTTATGGTCAAATTTTTGAACTTCGTTTATCATTATTTGCTTGCAAGTTTGGTCACTTTCAATATTTCCTCGATCATTTCGATTTTTCGCTTATTCTGTTTTGATTCCAGAGCTTTTGTAAAACAATTATGCAGATGGCTTTCCATAAGTATCTGATGTGAAGATTTAAGCATGCCGATTACTGCAAGGTTTTGCTGCATAATGTCAATACAGTATTCATCATCATCAACCATTTTAATAATCTTTTCCAGCAGACTTTTTGATTTTTTAAAGTTTGTCAGTGAATCTTTTTTTTTTCCGATCTCTTCCATATTTTTTAGCTTTTCACCTGTTCCAATTATTTATTAAATTTATATTATTGATTAAAATACCGGCCTTATCACTCCTGCAGCTACCAGAGCAAAAATAAAATTAAAAACTGCAAAAAATATTACAATGAATCCCGCAGTTTTAAAAAATATTCCCGATTTTAATGAATGGGCAAATCTTACCGAGCTGAAAGATATCAAAGCCAAAACCGGCAGTGTCCCCAGTGCAAATACCAGCATTACCATTGCACCCTTTAAAAAACTTCCGCTGGTCATTGCATCCATCTGCATTGATTGAGTAAACCCGCATGGTAAAAAAAATGTAGCCGTACCCAGCAATAAAGGCATGAATTTGTTTCCGATGTTTTCGCTGTTGATTATTTTTTTAGATAATTTTTTAGGCATCCTGAAATGAAGTTTATGGAAAAACGGGAATATGTCCAAAAGATTTATGCCTAAAACAATCATTACTATAAACAAAATGATGCCCATTATAAAATAAAAGTTTGGCGTAAGACTGAATGCAATTCCTATCATTCCCAGAAGACCGCCCAGCAGGAAAAACCCTGCAATCCTGGACATGTGAAAAATAATAAGCGGTCTTACGCTGTTTTTGCCTTGTGCATAGCTTGATGAAATTGACAGCACAAGTCCCCCTACAACAGCCATGCATGATGATAAAGAAGCAACAACTCCAATAAGGAAAACAAAAGACAGGGAAAGAGAACTGCTGCCGATTATGTTTGCGATTCCAAGTTTCTGGATTAAAAAAAATATTGCCACAACTGCAGCGGCAACTGCAAAACCGATTGCAAGATCTCTATATTTTATCGGGTGCTTTTGTTTTGTTTCAGTGATGGTATAACCATCAGGCCGGATAATGCTGTTTACTTCCTGAAGAAGCTCCTGCTCGGATACGTCACTTTCAATCTCAATATAAACCTTCTTTTTATTAAGTACAGCGTTTACATTCTTTATATAACCTGATTTTTCAAGTTTCTTTTCGATGATGAGTTCACATGCGGGGCAATGCATGCCGCTTACAAAATATTCATATTTCGAATCTGTTTTTAAAATCACGCTGCCGCTCATATTCTGGCAAACCTTAACCTCAAAGAATTTGTGACTACTGAAACACTGCTTAATGCCATTGCAAGCCCGGCAAATGCAGGATTTAAAAGAAGACCGAAAAAAGGATAAAATACTCCTGCTGCCAGAGGAATACCGATGGTGTTGTAAATAAAAGCCCAAAACAGGTTCTGTCTTATTACAGCCATGGTTTGCTTTGACAATTTGACCGCTCTGGGAATTTTCGAGATATCGCCTGCCAATAAAGTTATGTCCGCAGATTCAATTGCAACATCTGTCCCTGTCCCCATTGCAATGCCTACATCGGATTGTGCAAGAGCAGGAGCATCGTTAATCCCATCCCCTGCCATGGCAACAACAAGTCCCTGTGACTGCAGCTCTTTTATTTTATCAGCTTTTTCCTGCGGTAGGACTTCCGCAAAAATTCTGTCAATCTTTACCTGATCTGCAATAAATTGTGCAGTATTCCGGTTATCCCCGGTCAGCATCACTACCTTAATGCCGAGTTTGTGAAGCTGTCTGACTGCTTCGATGCTTGTGTCTTTAATGGTATCTGCAATAGCTATGGTGGCCATAACTTTATTTTTTGTTGCAAAGATAACAGGAGTTTTCCCCTGTCTGGACAGTTTTTCTATTAAATTCCTGTCGTAGTCAAGTTCAAGTTCATTTATCAGTCTTAAATTTCCGGCAAAGTACTCTATTCCATCAATTTTACCCCTTAGTCCTTTACCCTCTATATTCTCAAAATCTTCAACTTCTGAAAATTTAACCTGTGCTTCCTCTGCTTTTTCCGCTATTGCAACAGCAAGAGGATGCTCGGAATTTTTTTCAAGTGATGCCAGCAAAGCCAGCACATCATTTTTACCGGACATCTTTCTCTTTTCACCGGGAAAATCATCATTAAATCCGTCTTTTAAATCTTCTTTTCCTGATTCAAATTCAATGATATCAGTGACTTCAGGTTTGCCCTTTGTGATGGTTCCTGTTTTATCTACGACAATGGTATTTATTTTATGAAGTTTTTCCAGACTTTCTGCGTTCTTAATCAGTATCCCGTTCTGTGCCCCCTTGCCCACTCCTACTATGATTGCAGTAGGTGTTGCCAGACCCAGCGCACATGGGCAGGCAATGACCAGCACCCCTACAAAATTAAGCAGCCCATAAGTCAATGCATTACTGAAGTCAATAAGCAGACTGCCGGCTATGAGCCAGATCACAAATGTAGCAGCAGAAATGATCAGTACCACAGGAACCATCACAA
>JAMCVO010000407.1:1013-3202 GCA_023475715.1 Actinomycetota bacterium | reverse complement strand
AGTTATCATGACTACTTGACGGGCCTTTATAATAGATATTTTTTTGAAGAAGAATTAAAGAGATTGGATAGTGAAAGACTTTACCCAATAAGTATAATTATTGCTGACATAAATGGCTTTAAATTGGTAAATGATACATTTGGTCATGGAAAAGGAGATGAAATATTAAAAAACACAGCTACGATTTTAAAAACCTGTTTCAGGAGGGAAGATATAGTTGCAAGATATGGCGGAGACGAGTTTATCATAATATTACCTTCGACTTCGAAGGCTGTCGCTGCCAGTATTATTGTAAGAGTTCATGGATTATTTAAACTTAGTTTTTATAAAGAATTTATTATGAGTTTATCAATTGGAATTGCTACCAAAGAGTCAACAGAGCAAAATATCAATAAATTGATTAAGAGTGCAGAAGATAATATGTATAAGCATAAGCTTATAGAAAAACAGAGTTTGCATAGCTCTATGCTTACATCTCTTGAGAAGGCTCTTGAAGAAAGAAATTATGAAACTCAGGAGCATATGCGTAGAATGAGAAGCCTTGCACTTAAGTTAGGTAAAAAGCTGAAATTTTCGGAAGACAGGCTTGATGAATTGAACCTGCTTTCTTCTCTTCATGACATTGGTAAAATAGCCATATCTGATAATATTATTTTAAATCCTTCAAAGCTGACCAATGAGGAACATGAAATAATGAAGAAACATACTGAGATCGGATTTAGAATTGCAAATTCAAATTCAGAGCTTGCATCGATTGCAAAAGGTATTCTTGCACATCATGAAAGATGGGATGGGAAAGGTTATCCGATGGGTTTGAAAGGTAAAAAAATACCAATTACTGCAAGGACGATATCTATAATTGATGCTTACGATGCAATGACAAATGACAGGCCTTATAGGAAAGCTTGCAGCAAAGAATATGCAATCAAAGAACTTTTAAAGTATGCTGGTAAGCAGTTTGATCCTGTTTTGGTGGAACAATTTATAAATATAATTATAAAAAAGAAAACAGATTCTTATAATAGTAAAGAAAAAGTACTGCGGACTTATAAAGCAAAAATCTAAAAAATAACCACGTTAATTCAGGATGGGAAATTTAAACTTTAAATTGGAAATTTTAAGAAAAATTATTATAATAAATTGTTTTTAGAGATTTAAAATATTTGGAGGCAAATTGAGAGATAATGTCATAACAAATGACTTTGAAGAGCACATCATAAATTCAATACAGGGTTATGAAAGAACTATTGTTTATCCTGATGGTGAGGACATCAGGTTGGTACAGGCAATTAAAATATTTAAACACTTCAATAACAGCAATACCATTTTGCTGGGCAATGAAAACATAATAGCCAAAAATATAAAAGAATCCGGAATGACAAACACAGATGCAATAGAAATAATAGAACCTTCTAAATCTGCTAAATTCGATGGCTATAAAAATTTGCTTATAGATATATTTAAGAATAAGCAAAAAGAATTAACTGAATTTCAGGCAAATGAAATGGTAAGAAATAATAATTACTTTGCTGCACTTATGGCAAAATCGGGTGATGCTCATTGTGGCATAAGTGGCTCGCTCAGCTCAACGGAAGCGATGATGAGACCATTGATACAGATAATCCAATCCGGGCATAAAAAAAGATTTCTAAATGGTGCAGCGACGGTAATTATTCCCGATTGCCCTTATGGATTAAATGGCCAGCTTCTTTTAGCCGACGTTGCCGTAATACCTGAACCTAATGAAGAGCAGATGTTTGATATTACACTTTTCAGTTATGAAACGGCAAAGGCATTATTTAGCGGTGAACCTAAAATTGCGATGCTCTCCTATTCGACAAAAGGCAGTGCAGAAAGTGGAAGAATAGATCAAATAAGAAGAGTAGTGGAGGAAGTAAAAAAGATAAATCCTGATATAAAAATAGACGGAGAACTGCAGTTTGATGCTGCCTTATTTCCGGATGTAGCTAAAAAGAAATGTCCTGACAGCGAGGTTGCAGGATATGCGAATGTTTTAATATTTCCTGAACTTAATTCAGCAAACATAACCTTGAAAGCTATTCACAGGTTGGCAAAGGCAGGCTATTATGGGTCAATTATCCAGGGTGCCGCTATACCTTTTAATGATACAAGGAGAGCTGTACTAAATCCGGTTTAATACCAATGAAAGTGCTCACCGTATGTGTAAA
>JAMCVO010000407.1:0-1003 GCA_023475715.1 Actinomycetota bacterium | reverse complement strand
GCTATACCTTTTAATGATACAACAAGAGGTTGCTCTCCGATTGACCTGGTCTGGTTATCAGGCATAACTCTTATGCAGCTCAAAATAAAAGAACAGGAAAAGAAATAAGACTATAAAGATTTTTTCTTAGAGTTAAGGAAGCATAAAAACATTATTAAAAAAATATAAAAAAATTTGACAAATATTTAAATAATAGTATACAATTGTGTCCTCTATTTTGTGAAATGATATTTTAATTATGAGTTACTTAAGAATTGCGAATGTTGTTGGCTGCTACCTCTCTAAAAAAAATATTGTGAAACTTATAGAACTATTTAATTTTTAGAAGGAGGCAGAAATGCAAGGTAACAAGTTATATGTAGGCAATCTAACCTACACTGTTACAGACGAACAGTTGGAAAAGCTATTTTCCCCATACGGCCAAATAGTACAAATCAACCTAATCGGAAGCAAAGGCTTTGGATTTGTTGAAATGTCTAGCGCGGAAGAAGCGGAAAAAGCTAAAGAAGCACTTGATGGTTCTTCATTTGAAGGTCGTACTTTAAGAGTTGATGAAGCTCGTCCTCAAAGACCTAAACCAACCAGAAGTTTTGGCAGCAGAAGATATTAAATTAATCCAATACAAATTCTCTAGCTATATGTATATTTATTTATATATTGGATAATTTGGTATTTGAATTTAATTCTTTTAAACAAATGATTTATCACAGTAATTGGTGGTAAATCATTTGTTTTATACAGGTTTATTATTATTTAATTAATTTTAAGGATAAATATAAAATGAGCTATATCTCTAGTTTTATCAGTAATTTTAATAATAGAATCATCTACAAGGAGAGCTGTACTAAATCCGGTTTAATACCAATGAAAGTGCTCACCGTATGTGTAAATGTGGCAAGATTTTTAAGGTTATATAATGCTATCTATACAATTTCATTGGTTTTAACAAATATTATCAACAGAAGAAAATTAATTAAATTTTATTCACAGTTCATCAAAAAAG
>JAMCVO010000294.1 GCA_023475715.1 Actinomycetota bacterium | reverse complement strand
TAATAAATATAATATATAATAAAATGCACCTTTTGTTATACCGGCTTTCTCGCATATTTCATCTACGCCCGTCAATTCATAATCTTTAGATGAGAAACAAAGCATTGCTGCTTCCAAAATCTTATTTTTTGTCTCTCTGCTTTTTTCGTCTATGTTCATATTTATTATATATTATATTTATTATATTTTATTATATGTATATTACATTTTGCATATTTATACCTATCGCATAAAAAATTCTTTATTTATATCATGGGACTGTCTGGGCAATGTATTTATTCAACTTAAATTCTATTTCACATTGATTCAACGTTGACTTAGCTTCTTCCTCTGAGTCTGAAATAGAAAATACGGTTGGACCGCTTCCCGAAAGATGGAAGGTTTTACCGGTAATCTTTAACAGTTTTTCCAGATAATAATTATATTCCTTAAAAACATTATTGTATACAATTTCAAAAACATTGAAAATATTATCCTCAAGCCCATTATTTATGTTTCTGATAAATTTTGCTGTAAAATTACCGCTTGAATAATTTTCCGGAGTTATAAATGAATAGAGTTTTTTTGTTTTTTGTTCTATTTTTAATGGAAGCATAATTAATGTCAGCCATTTCTTTCGGATTGATGCGATGTTCTCAATAATCTCACCTCTGCCCATAGCAAGACATGTTCCTCCATGTATGAAAAATGGAATATCAGAGCCTATAAGTGAGCCGATCTTTGCAAGTTCATCCATGCCCAGGTTTAATTTCCAGAGCTTATTTAATCCTTTAAGCGTGGCAGCAGCGTCACTTGATCCTCCGCCGAGTCCGGCACATGAAGGTATGGTTTTTTTAAGCTGTATTGCGGCACCTCCCTTAAATCCCGTTATCTTTTGAAGGAGTGTTGCTGCTTTAAAAACAAGATTGTCGCTAAAATTATTGAAATTATCAAAAACCGGAAGTGCATCCCCCGCAGGCAGATTGTAATATTCGGGTACGACCTGTATCCATTCATGTTCCCAGATCATAAGGCAGTCGCATAAGTTAATAGTCTGCATGACTGATTTGATTTCATGATATCCATCATCCCGTTTCTTTAATATTTCAAGAGTAAGATTTATTTTTGCCGGAGCGATTTCACATATCATAATTCTTCCACCTCATCGCCGTAGTCATTGTGACCATTATTATTCATTATGATTTTTGCCGCAGCAATTACATCAGTCTCGGTATTAACACAGCCGTCTTTTGTCAATGGTATTGTTTTTATTACAGGCATATCCTTCCCATTGAATTTGGACTTATTCTTGAGCTCCCTTATTGCCTCTATTCCTTCAGCAAGTTCCTTATTGCAGGCTATAGCTACAATACCCCTGGGTTGTTTTTCTTCAACATATTTAATTGCCATTGAACCTCCCGGAGCAATACATACACCCTTATAGCCTTTTTTTTCTGCAAGCTTTCTTAACTGCCCTATTGAACAGGGATTGGGACAGTCATCCCTGCATTGGAGTCCAGTTTTACTCATCTTTGCTTTACATGATTGGCTGTTCCTGAGACAGTGAGAAATCAATAATACTCTGTCTTTGAAATCAATATTTTCAATTTTTTCCTGTTTTTTTAATCTTTTTAAAAATCCTATTTTCATTTTGTCACCTTTGCTCATATTTTTTAATTTTATATTTCGCTAAAGCAATAAGCGGAAAATAAGTTTTATACATTTCATATTTAAGATAAAAAGCTTTCGGAAAACCGCCTCCGGTAAAATAATCTTCCAACCAGTTGCCATTTTTATCCTGAGTATCTATAAGAAAATTGATCCCGTTTCTTACATGATCTGATATTGAAGCATTCTTTCTGGACAAAAGACCGGACAGGGCCCACGCTGTTTGGGAAGCAGTGCTTATTTCTAAAGGAACATATCTATTGTCTTCATATGATTTGCAGCTCTCACCCCATCCTCCATCCTTATTCTGAATCTCTTGCAGCCATTTTTCCGCCTTGATCACAGCGCTTTCAAAAGAACAGCCAACCGAATCAAATGCCTGGAGAGATTTACTGGTGCCATAAATGTAATTTACACCCCATCTTCCATACCAGCTTCCATCATTTTTCTGTGTCTTATGCAGAAATCTTAAAGCCTTTTTTACTGGCAAAGAATCCATGCTGTAATTCAAATATCCAAGGACACTTAGCACATGGGCCGTAATATCAGGACTTCCAAAATCAAGCGGAGTTATAAAATCAGTGTAAGGTATATGTTTTAGAAGCTTCTTATTGTTATTTTTATCAAAAGCCGCCCAGCTCCCATCATTATTTTGCATCCCTAAAATCCAATCAATACCTGCTTTAACTGCAGATTCCTTCTGATTATTATGAGAATTATCAAGATCAACGCAGTTTAATGCATGGCACACTATTGCCGTATCATCTATGTCAGGATAATAATTATTATAAAATTCAAAGGACCAGCAGCCTGGCTGCACTTCAGGATTTTTAATCTTCCAGTCTCCTTCGATTTTTATATGTTTTTTTAAGAGCCACAATGCCGCATTTTTTAATGCCGCACTATTCCTATCGACACCTGACTCAGCAAGAGCAATAATTGCCCATGCCGTGTCCCATACCGGAGAAGTTGCGGGTTGAAGAATAATCTCACTTGAATTTTCAACCATAAAATCATTAAGCCCTTCAATGCCTTTTTTCATAACAGGATGATCATTTTTATAGCCCATGCATTTCAGAGCTATTATTGAAAAAAGCCATGGAAGCATAATACCACCCCAGCTTCCATCTTCCTCCTGTCGTTGTAATATCCATTTTTCAACCATGGAAAGTGCAGTCTTTCTCCCAGGCTTTACTTTCAAAGGTAACTTTTCCCAAATCTTTATCGCCTCAACAAGAAGTATGAGGAATGCTTCAATACTTATTGGATTTTTTGCTTTTATCGGTGTTCCTGTTCTGATATTTCTTTTATCTTTATAGAGCTCGAATACTGATTCTGTTATTTTGAAAACAGGTCTTAATGTTAATATGATACTAAAAGCCATTATTGTGGCTCTGGTCCAGCTTGCAAAATCATAAATATTAATATAAAAAGATTTTGGCAGGAAAATAATCTCAGGTGGAATCATCGGCAAAGCTTTCCAGGGATATTGGCCAAAAAGAGCAAGTATAATTTTTGTATAAGTGTTTGCTTTTTCAATTCCTCCATTA
>JAMCVO010000628.1 GCA_023475715.1 Actinomycetota bacterium | reverse complement strand
TTCTGCGCTCATAATTCTCTCCTGCAAAATATTTATATTTTTATCGGATAATTCCTGTATTTTTTTATGGCATTGTAGAATGCCTGAATATTTTCAAACGGTACATCCAGCTGTATGTTGTGTGTTGGTGCAAGCAAAAACCCACCGCCAGGGCCGCATATTTTAATTCTTTGCCTGATTTCATTCTCAACATCCTCCGGAGTTCCAAATGGCAGGGTTTGCTGGGTACTTACCGTCCCCCACAAACAAATATCCTTTCCATACCTCTCTTTAATGAAAGAAGGATCCATAGATTCGGGCTGAATGGGGTTCAGCAAATCTACACCAACCTCTATCAAATCATCAATAACAGGCACGATGTAGCCATCACTGTGAAAGGCAACTTTTATGTTTTTATTCTTCTTCTTAAGTTCTCCAATCATGTAACCCATTTTAGGTTTTATCATCTCCCTGAAAACCTGAGGTGATATCAGAAGCTCATGTTCGCCTCCAATATCGTCTGCAAGCCAGAGCAGATCAACTCCTCTGTCAATTAACTTAAGTCCCAGTTTGAGATGATAATCAACCGACATATCCATTATTTTATGGGCAATATCCTTATTTGCCACAACATCAATTAAGCTTTGTGTTATACCCCTAAGATATTTAAGGGCTTCGAATATTGAACAGTCTATTATCCCGCAGATATAATAGCCCCTTCCGTAATTTTTTATTACTTCTTCGGCATATCCCATATCTTCATTATCGGGATCGGGTGGTATGTAGTTGTCTATCTTACTGTCATCAGCCAGAGGAGGCCTTACTATTTCTGTATAATATCCGTCTCCATTAATAGTTTCGTATGGAATTTTCTCCCAGGTAATACCCCATTCATCAATATAAGTATCGGCTTCCGTATTCCTGTAATATCCTGTCGACAATCCATAAGTCAAAAGAAGCATATCGTGGCCGAACAATATATCAAGTTCGCTCATTCCCTGATATTTTTCTTCTTTTTTACCCTTTATCCCTTCTATTTCTCTTGCATATTTCTTTCTCAGAATCTTATCAACTTCAGGAACAAAAGTTGCCTGAAAAGGAACCATGTCAGGTTCTTTATGCTCCATTGCAATTTGCATTCTCTCTTTTGATGTAAGTCCCATAAATATTACCTTCCAGCTTCTAAAATCTAACCGATTTATTATTGTTAATTTTTCAAAATATTTACTCAATATGCGGTGGCACTTTCCTGCCGGTTTCTATCATCGCCTGGATGTTTTCTGACGGGGTTCCTGATGTTATTGGGCTTCCGTTACAGATTATGAAATTATTATTTGCCCCATCCAGTTGTTTTTCGACTTCTTTTCTTATATCTTCCGGAGTACCGGAATGAAGTAGACCTATCGAATCAATATTGCCAAAAACACAAATTCTTTCTCCGATCTTTTCCCTGATTTTTTTTATATCCAGAATAAAATCTTTCTTGCTTTCCTCAAACATCAGTGCGCTTGCATTTATTTCAAGCAGATCAGGCAGGATTGGGTTTATATCACCCCAAAACATGCAGATGGGAATCAGGCCTGTTTTTTTGATTTCATTAAAATAATCTGCATGTATGTCTTTCATGAAATCCCTGTAAATTCGGGGATTTACAATATCAGGAGAAATATAGCTTTCGGATATTATGTAAGCATGGGCTCCTGCTCCGGCATAAGCTTTTGCCCACTCAAGCTGTTCCTCGTAACATCTCTCAAGCAGATATCGCATCCCTTCCGGGTAATCATGGAAAGCTAGCAAACCTTGCTCAAAACCTGCATATCCTGTTTTGGGGTCAAATATTTCACAGATTGCAGATGGGATATGAACTCCTATAAAAATTTCACTGCCGTACCTATCCGATATTATTTTCACATGGTCCGTATAACCAAGCCGCATAATCAACCCGGTGTCCATATGTATATATTCTTTGATATAATCATCTATGCTCTTTTTGTTTCCAAGTTCTATTTTTGGCTTATAGCTTCTTGATCCTAATAAGTAATCAGGAAAATCAACAATTTCTTCATCATCACCGGTATTTACAGAAAAATATTTGTCTAATTTTTTAATATCTTTTTGAGAAGGATCGATTATCAAATAGGATTTTTCTTTCTTTTCAATTATCTGAGAACCTTCGAAATAGGATGGAGTGCCAATGTGCAGGTGAAACCAGTCAGGTTTAAATTTTTCATAAAATTGGCTGTAAACTTCGCTTATTTTACCAGCTTCCCGCCACGCATCCTTTTTATAGTCCAGGCCTGCAGACTCATACTTGTAAACACCCCACCAGTGAAGGGCAACAGGATATCTTTCAGCCTTCTTTAAATTTATGGTTTTTATAAAAATTTCTTTCGGGCTATCCTTCAGGCTATTTATACTACTTTCCATAAATTCTCCCATATCACTATTTGCCCTTGCTGGATTGGATACTTCCGATTGCAAAAATTAAGGCTCGATTTTTTTGATATTCAACATTTCTGCAAGATAACAGAGTTCATCCTTTACATCACCGTTAACTATTGCCCAATGGTGGCTTACACCATTTTCAGCATTTGAAACTAGAAAATTATCTATCTCAGGATCAATTTTCACATAATAATGGGGATAACCATCCAGTCTGACTTTACCGCCAAGTGATTGCCCGCCTAAGATTGTGAATTGAAAGCTGTCTATCGTGCAAATTAAGTTTAATATTGTAACTCTTCCAGGTTTTCCTATAAACTCCATCCATACACCGGAAATCTCAGATCTGGCATCCATCAGTTCATAATCCGGAGTAATCTTTACAGCACTTTCCTGTTGTGCCAGAAAATAATTGGAAGGACCGGCATGCCCGGCAACAATGGTGTTATCTTCTCTGTCAAAATTAAATATTTCAGTAAACATAACGGGATTTCCTGTTAATTTTTGGAGGATCAACATTCCTGTTGTACATCCCGGGTCACCTTCATTTCCTACTACTTTTGAAGAATGAGCCAGTTTTTCAGGATAAAGACAAGGTCTAAGACCCATAACCTCATGAAGCTCCTTGTTTAAATCACTTAATGCAAGCCCATCAAGCTGTCTATCTTCGATAATTTTCTGAAGACCAAGAGCAGCTTGTGCAGAATTGAATAAATTTTTAGCAGTGATCCTGCGGTCTATTTTAAATTTTGTTTTTATTTCTTCAACATATTTATGG
>JAMCVO010000668.1 GCA_023475715.1 Actinomycetota bacterium | reverse complement strand
TTAGCTAAATCAATTATAGATTGCCAAACATATTCAGAAATAGGAATTCCATTTTTAATCCTCTCTTCACGATAACGTCTCTCTAAATCACCAGGAATTAATACCTCCTTAAAACCAGCTGCTGGTGGCACAGATGTCACTCTTTTCCTAAGTTCATCTATGCGATTAGCATATCCCTTAAATGATTGAAAAAGGTCTGCTCTAAAGACAATCATAGTAAAACCAGCATGTCTAAAAATATTACCCCCCCGATTATTTTCAATATACGAATCGGCACTTGAGAAAATTCTACCTAAAAATTCATTTGCAAGCATTAGAGCGTAACCTTTATGTCCTCCAAATGGTAAAAGAGCACCACCATTATAGTAATCATCTGGATTGCAAGTAGGATTACCATATTTATCAACAATATAATCTTGTGGTAATTTTTGTTTATTTGCTTTGGCAAAACGTATCTTAGTTGCTGAACATGCGGTTGTTGCAAAATCAATAATTACAGGAGACTCCTTCCCAGCAGGGAAACCCATTGCAAATGGATTTGCATGCAATATGGGTTTGGAACCACCATATGGGACAGCTACTGGAACCTCTTCACTTAAACCGCCACTCCACATCATTGAAATCATTTTTTTGTTTGAAGCCATTTCAACGTATTCTCCTACCCTGCCTGTGTGCATAGTTTGAACTCCACTAACAATAAAGATATTGTTTTTTTGCGCTTTTTCTATTGCCTTTTCCATTGCATATTTGGCAGTTGTTTGACCAAAAGTCCAATTGCCTTTTATAAGGGCACTAATTTCTGTTTCATTTATAGTTTCTGGCCATTCTGTAGGAATAAGCAAACCAGATTTTATTAGATTAACATAACCAGATAATTTACAAACACCATGAGTATCTACTCCACTCAAATCTGATAAAACCAAAGCTTCAGCAAGGCGATTTGCATTTCGCTCATCCGCACCTACAGTTAAAATGATTTTTTTAACTATCATATATAATTCTTTTGATGTTTTTACTATCATTAATACACTTTCTGATCAATTATTATTTAAATCATTCATCAACTCATCGAATTCTTTGTATTTATCTTTAAGAAATTTGTATAATTCAATCCAAAATTTATATAATTTATTATACTTCTCGTGCTCACTCTTATTTACATTAATTACCTCTGGTTCCTTAATCCATTTTTTTATCTCTGAATAATCATTAAATACTCCTATAGCCTTCCCTGCTAAAAATGCATCGGCAAATGGTGCATCTTGAATCGAAGGAAAATAGGCACTTTCTATTCCAATAATATTTACTATTATCTTCCTCCAAAGCTCCCTTTTAAAACCACCCCCGACTAAAAAAATTGGTGATTCTATATTTATTTTATTATTTTTTAAAAGGTTAACAGTATGATAAATGCCCAAACCAACTGATTCCATTGCTGATTTAATTAAACTACCACGATCATGATGTAAAGAAAGACCAAACATGGCGCCTTTAGAAAATTGATCCCAAAAAGGAGGACCCTCTCTAACAAGAAATGGAAACATTACAAGTCCATTGCTACCAATAGGTATATCCAATGCTTCTCTTTCCATCATCTCGAAGAGTTTTTTATCATTATTTTCACTTTTACTATTTTTAAAAAATATATTTTTAAGCCAAGATAATAATGTGCCACCGCAGAAAATTGACCCCATCGATAAATATTTATTTTCCGGATCAACAATATAAGGACAATTAACAAGATCCTTCAAAAACTCCTGAATTTCAAATATAATGCCAAAAGTCGCAGTTGATCCAATTTGAAGAGCACATTCACTACTATTTGTAACACCCATAGACAAATAAGAAGCACAAGCATCAACTGTGCCTAAAATAACTGGCATTTTTTTTCGAAGTCCGAATAATTTTGAACCATTATTGGTAATGTAACCAATAATTTTATCACCTGGAAGAATTTGAGGTAATTTATTTTTATTAATACTTATTTGTGACAAAATATTATCATCCCATATTTTTTTTCTAATATCAAAAACTATTCCATTTAAAGCAGCACTTGAATAATCAGTTGCAATTTGACCTGTCAGTAGATATATAAAATAATCTTTAACGTTTAAGAATTTATATGTTTTTAAATATAATTCACTATAATTATTTTTAAACCATAAAGCTTTTGTAAAACTATAATATGGTTGTATTGAATTCCCGCTTACATCGATTATTTTATCTTCGCCAATACTTTTTGCTATCCATTCACATTCGCTTCTTGAACGACTGTCTGAGTATAAAATCACGTTCCCTAATGGATCTAATACTTTATCTACAGGTAAAAAAGTTGGGCAATGGGAGCTCAATCCCATTGCTAAAATCTTATTAATGTTAATATCATTTTTATTTATCACATCCTTTATACATGTCGAGAGTGCATTAACGTAAACTCCAGCTTTTTGCTCAACCCTGCCATTTTTTGATCTTATCGTAGCATAATATACTTGCTCAGAACTAATTATTTCACCTTTAATTGAAACTAGTTCCACTTTTGTACTGCTAGTGCCAATATCACAACCAATTAAATATTCTATTTTATTAGAATTCTTCATTTAACTAAGAAAATATTTCTCAAGAATTAATACTAAATACATACTTTTACTTATTAAATCAAAAAGGTTATGGTTATCCTACCATAAAATACTTTGTTAGCATCTGAACTTCACAATACTTTCTAACATAAAAAATAGGTTTATCATTTTACTCTTAATATTTCTTACTTAAAAGTTTAATATTTAACTGCCCCTAGGGTAAGCCCTCTAACTAAATGTCTTTGAATAATAATAGAGAAAATTAAAATCGGCAATATTGTTACCACGCCAACTGTAGCCATAGTATTCCATTCTATTGCTCTCTGGGCAGCCAATAAGCCTGACGCAGCAACTGGCGCAGTTTTTGATTTGTAAGTTGAGGTTATGAAAAGAGCCATTAAAAACTCATTCCAATTAAGTATTACAACAAAAATGCTAGCAGCTATTAACCCAGGTTTTGCTAAAGGTATAGAAATTCTGAAAAAAGCACCTATTCTTGAAGAACCATCTATCATGGCAGCTTCTTCTATCTCGGAAGGTATTTCTTGGAAAAATCCTATCATTAACCAAATAATAAAAGGTAAATTCATTGATACATATGGTATAACCAAGCCTAGATAGGTAT
>JAMCVO010000037.1 GCA_023475715.1 Actinomycetota bacterium | reverse complement strand
AAATAAATTTATTTTTTGGTGAAGAAGACATTGAGCTCGAAATCGAAGCAATTCCCATAACAATTGATGATCAATTAAGTCAGACCGGTAAAAAAGAAATTTATTTATTGGTTTTATTTAAAAATGCAACGCCGGAAATTGAATTTGCAAAATTAAGAAGCAAGTTTGTTGCCAATATTTCACATGAAATGAGAACACCCCTTACATCCATTAAAGGTTACCTTGAAACTTTAACTGAAGAAGATTTAAAAAACATTGAACTCGTAAAAAGATATTTGGATAAAAGCCTGGATGAAGTTAATCATCTGAATAACTTAATTGAAGATGTTTTAAACTTATCTCATATTGAATATAGCAGGAATATTATGTTCCTGAGGGAATATAACCTCGTGGATATAATAAAAGAATGCATAAGTTCCCTTGATTTACTTGCCAAAAAAAATGAAATAGAAATTAATTTTTCCTATAATACTGACCCAATAAATTATAAAACTGACATAGAATTATTTGAGAAGCTTGTAAAAAATATTATTGAAAATGCAATATTCCATGCAGGCAAAAAAGCAAAACTTAAAATTAGAATAAGTGAAAATAAGGATAGAGTATTATTGGAATTTTCTGATAATGGAATTGGTATAGATAAGCAAGACCTGCCATATATATTTCAAAGATTTTATAGAGGGAAAAATCCATTTTCATCAAAAAATATAGGCTCAGGTCTTGGGTTGTCGATTGTGAAGCATATAGTTGAATTGCATAATGGTAAAATCATTGCTACAAGTATACCAAATATTAAAACTCAATTTGTTATAACATTACCCAAAAAAGATAGTTATCAAGAATAATATAAAAATGGACAATATGCCAAAGATTATCTATATAGTTGAAGATGATGAAAATATCCTTGAGATAATAAGTTACAATCTTGAAAAAAATGGTTATAAAGTTAAGGGTTTTGAGAAAGGTAAAGATTTCCTGAGTTATTTTGAAAGAAATAAACCGGACATGGTAATCTTGGATTTAATGTTACCTGATATGGATGGGTTTGATATATGCAGGTATATTAAAAACAAAAGCAATGTGCCTGTTATTATTTTGAGTGCAAGAGGAGAAGAATTTGATAAGGTGCTCGGTTTGGAACTTGGTGCGGATGATTACATAGTTAAACCTTTCGGTGTCAGGGAACTTCTTGCAAGGATAAAAAATGTCTTTAAAAGAACTGACCTCTCATCAAAAAATGAATATCCTTCTTTTATAAAAGGTGATTTCTATTTTGACGATATTAAACTGTCTGTCGATGAGGAAAATCATGAAATATTCCTGGATGGCAATAAAATAAATCTTAATCCCAAGGAATTTGAAATAGTGACATTCCTTATTAAAAATTTAAATAATTTGTCTACACGCAAGGAATTAATAAAAATTGTATGGGGTGAAAATTACTTTGGTGATACCAGGACTCTTGATGTTCATATCAGGAGATTAAGGGATAAGATGTCATATAAGTATTTCGGCAAAAAATTTATGAAAACTGTTCATGGGCTCGGTTATAAGTTGGTAAATAAGTAAATTGATATTATTTTTAACTGATACCTCTTTAAATCCTGTAAATCTCAGTTCGAATATCGTTTGTTATAACCAGTAAACAAATCTTTTAACAATTCCTGTAAAAGACTATAATTTGAAAACAGATTAATGTTTTCTTAAGGAATCAAAAAAGGAGACATAAATGGGTAAAATAAATAATAATTCAATTGAATTACTGCAAAACCTTATCAGATTTGATACTTCAAACCCACCAGGTAATACAATAGAGTGTATAAAATACTTAAATGAGGTATTTACAAATGCAGGATTTAAAACGCAAATACTTGCCAAAGACCCTGACCGTCCAAACTTAATTACTCATCTTGCTGGCCAGGGAAAGACAAGTCCACTACTTTTATATGGTCATGTTGATGTAGTGCCTGTCCAAAACCAGATATGGAAATATCCTCCATTTGAAGCAAAAATTGCAGAAGGATATCTATGGGGGCGAGGTGCTCTGGATATGAAAGGTGGAGTAGCAATGATGGTATCAGCACTGCTTAAAGCAAAGAAAGAAAATTTAATCCCTCCCGGAGATGTACTCTGTGCAATAGTAAGTGATGAAGAAGGTGGAGGAATATATGGTGCAAAATACCTTGTAGAAAATCATTCCGATTTGTTTAAAGGGATAAAATATGCAATAGGAGAATTCGGAGGTTTTACACTTTATGTAGGAAAGAAGAAATTTTATCCTATAATGGTAGCTGAAAAACATATCTGCTTTATTAAAGTTATTGTAAGGGGACCAAGCGGACATGGTGCATTACCAATCCATAATGGATCTGCCGCAAAGTCCGCAAATATACTTAACAGGCTTGATAAACATAATATGCCTGTGCACATAACAGAAATTGTTAAAACGCAATTATATACTATGACTTCAAATCTTTCATTTCCATCCAGTTTATTTCTACGCTTTCTTAAGATACCTGCATTTACAGATAAGATTTTAAAGCTACTTAAAAATACAGGTAATGTATTTGACCCGCTACTGCACAATACTGTCAATGTTATAAGCATTAATGGAGGTGAGCAGGTATATGGCATTCCTTCAAAGATAGAAATTATACTGGCTGCAACTCTGCTTCCTGGTTATAATTCGGATAACATTATTTCAGAATTAAAAAAAGTAATTGGTAATGAGTTTGAACTTGAGGTTACTCATTATGAACACTTACCATATAAATTGGATATGGGGCTTTTTGACACTTTAAAAGATATATTGCATAAAGCTGACCCAACAGGAATTCCTTTACCTATATTATTAACAAGCCCAACAGATGGAAGAACATTTGCAAAATTGGGAATTCAAACATATGGTTTTACTCCAATGATACTACCCGAAGAGTTAGATTTTACGAAACTTCTTCACAATGCAGATGAACGAATACCAATTGAAGCAATTGACTTTGGTGTAAATAATATTTACGAATTACTTAAATGTTTTAAGTGAAGCTGCTTTAATCACTTAAATATTTATATTAATAACTTAATTCTGGTATAAAAATATCTTTATTTAAGTTTAATATCTTGGTTCTATGGTCGTACACTATGCACCAGCAATATTTTTTAATTGGCACCCTTTAAATTCTGTAAATCTCAGTTCGAATTATAA
>JAMCVO010000142.1 GCA_023475715.1 Actinomycetota bacterium | reverse complement strand
GGATAGGATATTTTAATTGCTTCAATGGCTGCACACGAATTCCGAACTCCCATCACCACTATCAGTGGATATGCCCAACTTCTGATAACAAAAATGAAGGAAGATAGTCTAGAGAAAAGTTGGGTACAAGAGATATATAGAGAAACACACCGTTTAACCCGCCTAATAAAAGAGCTCTTGGAAGTTAATCTTATTCACTTAGGGCAATTTCAATATAATTGGCAAGAAAACAATCTGGCAGAAATACTAGACAAAGCCATTGAAGCAATTAAAATATCCTATCCTAATCATCAACTAAATTTTAAGAGTATGATTACAAAAGAAGGCTCGATGATAGTTTGCGACAGGGACAAAATAACACAAGTTCTAAATAATATATTGGATAACGCTGCTAAATTTTCTTCTAAAAATGCAAAAATAGATATTGTTTTAAAAAGTAATAACGAAGAATTAATTATCCAAATTAAAGATTACGGATTAGGGATTAAGCAACAGGATTTGAATAAAGTTTTTAAAGGATTTTACAGAGGAATAAATAATACGAAAGAAGGCATGGGACTTGGATTATATTTATCTGATCAAATTGTCAAAAAGCACAAAGGTAAGATCCTCATTAAATCCAAGGTAAATACAGGTACTACAGTTAGAATTAGCTTCCCAAAAACATCTGTAAAAAAATAGATATTCTTACAGAATTGTTACCCTACCTTTGTTCAGTTCTTATCCTAAAGGTTTAGAATCACCTCAAGCTCAGGTTTGAGGGTAGGAAAAACTTAATAAAGTAATTTTATTAAGCTACCTAGAAATAACAGGAGATCTGACAATTTATCATATATCTGCCTGAAGTTTTCTCGGTCCTACCCTTCAACTGAGTCAATATATGCCTATTGTTAAAAGAATTTTTAAACAATCTATCTTTGGAGCATTATTTACCCTTTGGACAGCTCCCATTGATAATAATAAATTAGATATATCCCAAGTAAAAAAAGCTAAAACCTCAAACTTCTTTTTTAATAATTTAATTGTAGGCCATAAAGGTTAAATTATGGTTGACCAGCAGTTAAGTAAAACAGAAAGCTCTTTACCTGCTAATTTATCAGAGGCTCAACTTAGTTTTATTACTCAAAAAACACCAAAGGAGTATATTAAAACCAGACCTGGGCCAGGAGGGGTTATCTTAAGTTATGTAGAGGTGGGGTATGTGATAAATATGTTAAACCAAGTGTTTGGTTGGGACTGGGATTTTAGGATTTTAGACCAACAAATTGGCAAAAAACAGGTCTGGGTCAGGGGAGAACTCACAGTCCGGGCTAAAGGCCGTAATATTACAAAGGGACAATATGGGGGTGCTGATATTAAATTTAGCAGATCTACAGGTGAACCTATCAGTATTGCTGATGATTTAAAAGCTGCTGCTTCTGACTGCTTAAAAAAGTGTGCTTCTATGTTAGGCATAGCAGGAGATGTGTACTGGAAAGAATTGGAAACTCAGGCACCAGAAGAACAAACAGAAAAACAGCCTGCCTATTCCCACAAGATCCCATATTAAACAAACCCTCCATTATTAATTGTTTTTGACCTATTGACAGTTTCGGGTAGTCTTTGGTAATGTGTAAGGTACAAAGGAAACACGAACCTAAGGAACTTGTCCTGAGGAACGTAGTAACGAAGGATGCCAATTACTCTTTACAGAAGACAAAAACAGATTTTGGATTTTATCAAACAATATATTGATAAATATGGATATTCCCCTACTTTAGGTGAGATAGCAGAAAGTATTGGTGTTTCTTCTTTGGCCACTGTACATGAACATCTGCAAACCCTTGTGCAAAAAGGTGTTATTAAGAAATTTGAAGGAGCAGTACGGGGAATTGAGGTGTTAGACCAAAAAATTTCTTCTACACTTAAAGGTATAGAGCTTCCTGTTTTAGGGTTTATCGCAGCAGGTTCACCAATTATGCCCTTTACAGACCCTGATGCCACTATTAAAGTTGCCCCAAATATGATCTCAGGTAAAAGACGTTCGTTTGTTTTACAGGTTAAAGGTGATTCCATGATTGAAGATGGAATATTAGATGGGGATTATGTGATTATTGAGGAACAAAATACAGCAAATGATGGCGATATTGTGGTAGCTTTACTTAATAATGGCCTGGCTACCTTAAAGCGTTTTTTCAAAGAAGCAACCAGAATTAGGCTTGAACCAGCCAACTCTTCCATGTCCCCCATTTATGCTACAGATGTAAAAATACAAGGAAAATGTGTCGGGGTAATCCGTAGATTTAACTAGTTGATTGATTGATTCTGTCTTAACAATAAACTATTTTAATCCCCCTGTCAAGGGGGCAAAATAGGTTCAAAATTATGTTTCCAATAAGTAGTAATATAGAAAAAATACAATGGACTATGAGGGGTTTTCTGCCTTCCTGCTCCGTAATAATAGAAGAGGTACAACAATTAAGCGTCATATATTAACGCTTTCCTTTTTACACCGAAATTTAGAAGAATTCAATAGAGAAAATATAGACCGCTTCCTTTTAAAACAAAAAGAGAACGGAAAATCCAATGCTTACCTAAATACCCAAATTAATACTATTCGGTTATACTCTCAATATAAGGGCTTGGATGTATCACTACAAAAATATAAGCAGTTTAAAAAAACCACTTCTATTAAATCTACGCTTTCTGATGAAGAGATTGAAGCGTTTTTGGCTCTTCCAGTACCGTACCATGCTGAAAAGAAACACTGGATTATAATGACTCTGTTCTGGTCTATCTGTGCTTTTACAGGAATGAGGCCAGGGGAAGTAGCCCACTTAACAATAGAGGATGTGGATTTTGGTCGGAAAGTATTTTATATCCGTCAATCTAAAACCAACCAGCCTGGAATATCACCCATCCCCGATAATATTAAAGCCTTGCTTTTAAACCATATTAAAAATATAACTGATTATCTCTTTCCTTCTAAATTAGGCGGTACTCATTATTCTGCAGGAGGAGAAGCGGTAATAGATAACGTAGACTGGCATTATGATTTTAAGAAAAGACTGAAAATTTTAGGAATTAAAAGATTAAGATTAACCCCTTACTCTTTCCGTCATTCATTCGCCACTAGACTACTGGAAGAAAATGTGTCATTATTTCACGTCAAAAAGCTCATGCGACACAATGATCTAAAGTCTACGTTATCTATTACCGCTTC
>JAMCVO010000307.1 GCA_023475715.1 Actinomycetota bacterium | reverse complement strand
GTCACCATTTCAAAATTAAGACTCCTGCTGTATGCAATAGCAGTTTTTAATGCATAAATTTTTTCTTTTCTTTTTTCAAAGATAGCATCTACTATCTCTAAAAAATCTGAAAATCTATTTATACAAGTGTCATTTTCCTTTTCTACCTGATTTAATTTCTCTGCAGAATTTACATCCATCATGTAGTCCAGTCTTATAACCGGTAAAAAGTAATCATAGTCAGGCTCAATTTTACAAATTCCATATTCTTCAAGCTTATCAATATCATTTAAAATATACTTTATCCTGCATTTTTCATTTAATATCCATTTATAATAATCAGAATTGTTAAATTTTCTAATTTTCTCATTGATTTTTTTAATACCCTTTAAATTAATTTCATACACCTCAAATATATCCGCAGCTGCAATTTTTATTACATTTGCATCATCCGTATGCTTTATCAGCTCCCAATATGGGCTGAAAATCTGCCATTTGATTTCAGGACTTACCTGTGGATCCCTTAGTTTCTTTGCATTCTTTTCTGTTAAACCGGCACTTATCATGCTCGTGTTTGTATAAGCATTAAATATTATAAAAAAATCGATCTTTTTTTGTCTTCTTTCTGATTCATACATAAGATGCTCATGAGAATCAAAAATATTTAAGCTGTCAACAACATTTTTTAATTCATTAAAAGGCTTTAAATCGGTCAACTTTTAACTCCTTTATAATAATTGGAAATTAGATTCAAAACGAAATCTAACCTTTTACTGCTCCTGCAATAAGACCTTTAACAAAATATTTCTGCGAGAATAGGTAAATGGCTATCATCGGGATGCTACCAATCAATAGTCCTGCCATTAGGATTGTCGTATTTGTCGAGTATCTTGATTTAAATAAAGTAAGTCCCACAACCAGAGTTCTTGTAGTATTTGACTGCAGGAAAATCAAGGCAATCAGCAATTCATTCCAGACATAGAGACTATTTACTACGATAAGTGTAAGCAAAGCAGGCTTTGAGAGTGGCATTATTATATTAAAAAGAATTCTCAAATCACCGCACCCATCAACAACAGCAGAATCTATTATCTCCTGACTTATTGTTTCAAAAAACTTTGTAAGCATATATATTGAAAAAGGCAGCAGAAGCCCCGTATAAATTGCAATCGGCCCTATTAGGGTATTTGTTATTTTTAACTTTACAGCTATAAGCAGCAACGGTATTACCATGACAACCGGTGGAATTATCATGAAAGGTATTATTGCATTTAATATAAAATCCCGGCCTTTAAATCTAAGACGAGCCAGGGCATAAGATGCAAAACAGCTGATAATTATGCAAAGGGCAATTGTTATTACCGTTATGATTAAACTGTTAAGAATCCACCTGAATATCAAATTCGATTTGACAACTTCTATAAAGTTTGAAAAAACCCAGTGGGTTGGAAATCCTAATTTGTTACCAGCATAATCGATCTTGGTTTTTAAAGAAGTAATCACCACAAAATACAATGGCAGCAATGCTGACAATATGAACAAAATCATGATCCCGTATTTGACAATACCTTCAAATACCTTGGGGGGCGAATACTTTCCGTATCTTGTTTTCATCATACCTCCACCACATTCCTTGTTACTCTTGATCTGATAAATACCAGCACTATGCTAATAATCAGCAATATTACACAGGCTGCATAAGCAACTCCGAAATTTTTAAATGCAAAAGTGTATGCATAAACATAAAAATCAAGAGTGGCAAATTTCAGATTCTGGCCTCCGACTGAGGTCATGACATAAATATAATCAAACATCCACCCGAGCATGTTTATGCTTTCAATGACTACAAAAAATTCTATTATCGATCTCATCTGTGGTAAAAATATATGGAAAAATCTCTGCCACCAACCTGCTCCGTCAATCATGGATGCTTCAATAACTGACTCATCAATACTCATAAGCCTCGATAAGAACAGGACTGTCCCAAAACCGACATCCCTCCAGATAACCACACCCATGATCGCCGGTATAGCAAGCTTATCTTCGACAAGCCAGTCATGGGCCAGCATCCCAAGATTCATAGATCTTAAAACTTCATTAACTGTTCCGTTATATTGCAGCAGATATGTAAATACAATTCCAGTAAAAGGTATTGCAAGGATAAAAGGCAGAAGAAGAACTCCTTGTGCTACCTGCCAGCCTTTCAGCCGCTCAAAAAGTATTACTGATAAAAGCAGGGAAAGGATGAGTAAAACCGGTATGGTCAGTAAGAACAGGAGATTGTTTTTAAGTGCATACCAGAATTTAATATCTGTAAAAAGAATCGTATAATTGAATATATTGATGGGACCCCTATCAGGCAATCCTGCCTTTACAAAACTTGAAGCAATTACCCTAATAATCGGGTAAATATATATTGCAAGAAGCCATATTATTGCCGGCGCTACAAAAAAATAAGGTTTTATTTTTTTCATATATTCCTTACTTTTATACCGGCAGGATATTTAAAAAAATACCCTGCCGGTAATGCTTTAAACAACATTTTTCCTGATTGTCTTCTGCTGAACATGCCTGAAAATCCAGCAAACCGTGATCACATAACAATTTGTTTTACTTATAATACCCTGCCAGTGATGCCAGCCAGTCATGCCATATAGCTATTTTGTCAGGATTGGTTTTCCTGTAATTATCTATTTGCTCCTGTACCATGGTTGCTGCCTGCTCAGGTGTACTCTGGCCTGAAAGGCAGTTAATCGGTGCTATATAGGTGCCAGTGGACTGGACATCCCATGGATACATAACACTAAGATATGGACCATAATGACCAATCTTCCTGATGTTCCACTGGTCTTCCTTTACCTTAAGACTAAATGATTCCGGAGTAAAGCTTGTATCTGCTGAGAACATCCCTGTCTGGTCATAAAAAGCTTTCATTCTCTCGGCAGTTCTTGTAAATTCAATAAATTGTCCTGCTACTTTAGGATTGGGGCTCCATCTGCCCACTACCCATGTACCGCCGTTGGACATGTTCAGGAAATCTTTGTAAGGTGAATCGCCTATAACAGGCCACATAAACATGCCAAGCTTGTCCCCAAGCTGTTCAGCAGCTATGCCATTTATCAAAGAATCCGGTACATATGTCATTGCTGCTTTTCCGTTTGCAAAATTCTCTACTCCTCCCTGGTAAAGGTCCAGTGAGAGCAAATAGATAATTACAGGAAAAC
>JAMCVO010000518.1 GCA_023475715.1 Actinomycetota bacterium | reverse complement strand
CAAGAGGGGGTTAACTTGAAAAGTGACATCGAAATTGCTCAAGCATCAGAAATGAAGAACATCAAAGAAATTGCTGAAGCTCTGGGTATTGACGGGAAGTATCTGGAACTGTACGGAAATTATAAGGCAAAAGTTCAGCTTGGAATACTTGATGAACTGAAAAGCAGACCTGATGGAAAGTATATAGACGTAACGGCAATTACCCCTACACCGCTTGGTGAAGGAAAAACGGTAACAACAATAGGCTTAAGTATGGCACTTAATAAAATCGGTAAAAAAACAATTACCTGTATCAGACAGCCTTCTTTAGGTCCTGTATTTGGAATTAAAGGCGGCGCTGCTGGTGGAGGTTATTCTCAAGTGCTCCCGATGGAAGATTTCAACCTGCATCTTACAGGAGATACCCATGCCGTAGGTATTGCACATAATTTGCTTGCAGCTTTCCTTGACACTCATTTGATGAAAGGCAACGATCTGAACATTGATCCTTTCAGCATAACTTTAAACAGAGTTGTGGATATCAATGACAGAGTGCTTAGAAATATCATTGTAGGTCTTGGCGGAGCTGCAAACGGCCTGCCACGGGAAACTGGTTATGATATCACAGTTGCTTCGGAAGTCATGGCAATCCTTGCCCTGACTACGAGCTTAAAGGATTTAAGGCAAAGACTTGGAAAAATGGTAATAGGGGCAACTTATGATGGCATGCCTGTAACAGCCGAAGATCTAAAAGTTGCCGGTGCAATGACAGTCCTTTTAAGAGATGCAATAAAACCAAACCTTCTGCAAACAGTGGAGCACACACCTTGTTTTGTGCATGCAGGTCCATTTGCCAACATTGCGCATGGAAACAGTTCCATAATTGCTGACCTGATGGCAATAAAACTGGGTGACTATGTAGTTACCGAAAGCGGATTTGGTGCAGATATGGGAGCAGAAAAATTTATGGATATAAAATGCCGATACAGCGGCTTGAAACCAGATGCAGTTGTAATTGTATGTACGGTTAGAGCTTTAAAAATGCACGGTGGTGGCTTTGAATTCATTCCGGGCCAACCTGTAAACAAAGAGTTAATGGAAAAACCTAACATCGAGGCTGTATTGAAAGGCTGCAGCAACCTAGAAAAAATGATAGAGAACATGAAATTATTCGGATTACAGGTTGTGGTTGCAGTTAATAATTTTGATTCGGATACCAATGAAGAGATCGAAGCAATCAGGGAACGGGCCAGGGCAGCAGGAGCGGAAGATGCTGTAGTGAGTAAAGTATGGTTAAAGGGTGGAGAAGGAGGGCTGGAGCTGGCAGAAGCTGTAGTTAAGGCTGCTGAAAAACTGTCCAAATTTGAATTCCTGTATCCGCTGGACTGGTCAATTAAGAAAAAAATTGAGACTATTGCCACAAAGATTTATGGTGCAGACGGTGTGGACTACCTTCCGCTTGCTGAAAAGAAGATTGAATTATATACGAAGCAGGGCTTTGATAAGCTGCCGATTTGCATGGCAAAGACTCATCTGTCATTAAGTCATGATCCTAATCTTAAAAACAGGCCTAGAGGATTCAGGGTTCCGATAAGAGATGTCAGGGCTTCCGTAGGAGCTGGTTTTCTATATCCGCTTCTTGGTGAAATGAGAACAATGCCTGGACTTTCAAAAGTGCCTGCAGGTACAAAGGTTGATATAGATGAAAAAGGCAATATAGTTGGATTATTCTAAAAAAATTATAATTTATATATCTGAAAATATAATATGAGGGGTAAAAAATGGCAAAATTGATCAATGGAAATAAAATATCTGCTGATATAAAAAATGAGATAAAGCAGGAAGTCAAGGAACTGCTTAGAACAAATGGAAGCCATCTACATCTTGCGGTAATACTGGTTGGCGAAAATCCAGCTTCAAAGGTTTATGTTGCAAACAAGCAGAAAGGCTGTGATGAAGTTGATTTTGCATCAGAAACCATAAAAATGTTTGATACTGTCTCAACCGAAGACATTCTTGTTGAAATCGATAAATTGAATAATAGAAAAGATATACATGGGATTTTGGTTCAGCTTCCTCTCCCGCCTCAAGTAGACAAGAACATGGTTCTTGAAGCTATATTGCCCGAGAAAGATGTAGATGGCTTCCATCCTGTAAATATGGGAAGGCTTGTTGCCCAGCAGGAATGCCTTGTTCCGGCAACGCCGTCGGGAATAATAGAGATGTTAAAAAGAGAAGACATAAAGATAAAAGGAGCAAACGCAACCATGGTCGGACACAGCGAGATAGTAGGTAAGCCCTGCACACTTCTTCTTTTAAACGAGTGGGCTACAGTGACAATTTGCCATATTGAAACAAAAGATTTGAAAATGCATACAAAAAATGCAGACATACTTATAGTAGCAACAGGTGTACCAAATCTCATTAAAGAGGATATGGTAAAAGAAGGTTCTGTGATTATAGATGTGGGTATAAATAGAATTACTAAAGATAAAGCAAATCCTGAACTTTTGGAATGGAGAAAAGAAGACTTTGAGACAAAAGGTGCAACATTAATTGGTGATGTAGATTTTCTTAGGGTTGAGCCAAAAGTCAGTTATATTACTCCTGTTCCGGGAGGGGTAGGGCCGATGACCATTGCAATGCTGATGGTTAATACGTTAAAAGCTGCCAAGCGGATCGCAGGTTTAAAATAGAAATAAACATATTTACCAAAAATTAGTATAATTATAACTATAACTATTATAATTGTAAGTGAGTAAAAAAATGTTTTATGCACGAGTAATTGGTAACGTGGTAAGCACAATTAAGTATAAGGGCCTTGTTGGCAAAAAACTTCAAATACTGCAACCTGTTAATATGGAAACAGGTAAAGATTCAGGTATGTTTTTAATTGCTGTTGATTCCACTGATTCTGGTATTGGGGATTTTGTTGGTTATGAAGATGGTATGGAAGCCACCTGGGCATTTGACAGTGATGATGTTCCTTCGGATGCTTCCATAGTTTCGATAATTGAAAAAGTTAATGTATTAAATATCAAGTAAAGGAATAAATAAATGGTTCTGGGACAAGTTGTAGGGTCAGTTGTAGCTACTCAAAAAGATAAAAGCCTTTTAAGTAAAAAGCTTCTTATAGTTAAATCTATAGATCTTGATGGAAATTTATTGGATTCTTTCGTTGTTGCGGTAGATATTGTAGGTGTCGGAGTGGAATCAACAGCAATTAA
>JAMCVO010000389.1 GCA_023475715.1 Actinomycetota bacterium | reverse complement strand
AGAAGCTATTGCATATGGTAAAAACCAGAAAGGTACCATTGCAGGAAAATTAAATGGAGCTATCATTGCAAATACGCCAATTGGCATTCTAACCGATTCTGTATCAATTCCAGGTGCAACTTCAACCAGCTTTTGACCTTTCATAAGGGAAGGCATCCCACAAGCAACTTCAATATTCTGTCTCATTCTTTTTACTTCAGCATTGGAGTCTGGAATTGATTTACCGTTTTCTTCACATATTAATCTTGTTATCTCATCCTCATTTTCTTCAATAAGATCTCTTAGCTTAAAAATATAATTACATCTTATTGAAACAGGTACTTTTGACCAGGAAATAAAAGCTAAAGATGCTGCCTTAATCGCTTTTTTTACTTCCTGAATTGTAGATTCCGGGACCCTGCTTATTACTTCTCCAGTAGATGGGTTTGTTACATTTAAAATCTGGTCAGATTCTGATTCTAACCATTTACCACCAATATAATTTTTTAATATTTTTACTGACAAAAATTTCCCTTTCAAAATTAAATTATAATCAGGCACAATTCATTCTTTTCTTTTTTAAAATAATTTCTTTTGCAGTCTTAATTATATTTTCTACTGTTAAACCAAGATACTCAAAAAGAATATCCAGACTCTTAGCTGTTCTAGTATATTCATCTTTTATGCCTATGGGTTCTACCAGGATAGAACTATTGCTACAAAGACATTCTGATACAGCACTAAACAGCCCTCCAATAATATTGTGTTCCTCAACAGTAATAATAGCCCCTGTTCTTCTAGCTGAATCTATGATTAACTCTTTATCTATAGGTTTTAAAGTATTAATATTTATTACCCTCGGATATATCCCTCTTTGTTTTAAAATACCTGCTGCCATTAATACTTTGTATAATAAATTACCACAAGAAATTATAGTCAAATCATCACCTTCGGTTAAAACTACACCTTTCCCAATCACTATTTCATGACTATCTTCAAATATTTTTGGAAATTCTCCCCTGCTTAATCTTAAATATATAGGACCTATAAATTTTGCAGCTAACCCAACCATTTTTTTTGTTTCTACGCTATCTGCTGGAACAAGAACAGTCATATTAGGCATTGATCTCATTATCGCTAAATCGAAAAGTGAATGATGTGTCGGTCCATCCTTAAAATCGGAAACACCGGCATAACTTGCCACAACTTTAACATTTGCATTATTATATGCAACAGATGTTCTTATCTGCTCACAAGCTCTGTAACTTATTAAAGAAGCAAATGAATTTGCAAAAGGAATAAAACCTCCCAAAGCAAGTCCTGCCGCTATATTTATCATGCCTTGTTCAGCAATACCAACATTAAAAAATCTATCTGGAAATCTTTTAAAAAAATAATTAGTCATTGTAGAACTAGATACATCAGCATCTACAACAACTATCTTGGAGAGCATTTCCCCACACTCAACCAATGCACTTCCATAAGCTTCTCTAATTGATTCAATTTTAAAATTTCTTTTTCCGGTTTTCATAAATTATTATTCATTAACTCCTTACATGCTATCTTCAATTCATCATTACTAGGTGCAATTCCATGCCAAATAGCTTTATTTTCCATAAAACTTACACCTTTCCCTTTTACCGTTTTTGCAATTATCACAGTTGGCCTATCATGGCTATTAGAAGCCTCATCAAAAGCTTCAAGAATACTTCTTATATTATGACCATCAATACAAAGCACCTCCCAATTAAAACTCTTCCACTTTTCATAAAAAGGCTCTATCGGCATAATTTCACTTACCAGGCCATCAAGTTGTACTCCATTAAAATCAACTATTGCAATTAAATTATTCAATTTAAATTTGGCAGATACCATTAAACCTTCCCATATCACACCTGACTGGCATTCACCATCTCCGAGTAGAACATAAACCATATTATTGGATTTACTTAATTTGTATGAAAGTGCTAACCCTATCGCTATACCTAAACCATTTCCTAAAGTTCCAGTGCAGCATTCTACACCTGGAGTTTTATTTCTGTCCGGATGACCTTGTAAGTGGCAATCCAATTCTCCCCAACGATCCAGGTCTTCTACAGAGAAAAACCCCCTCATTGCAAGTGCACAATACAACATTGCACAACTATGACCTTTACTCAATACAAATATATCTCTATTTTTATCTTTTGGGTTTTTTGGATCTATTCTTAATTTACTAAAATAAAGTGCTGTAATTATTTCAGCTACAGAAAGTGAACCACCAGGATGACCGGCTCCCCTTTTACAAATTATATCTAAAGATTTTACTTTTACTTTCGTAGCTATTTTTTCTAATTCTTTTATAAAATTTTCAGTATACATAGTAATCTAATATCAATGGTTTGGATAAAACTTATTAATATTTTTAATTATTTACTTTTTTAATTAATTACTTTGTTATGAGATTGAGTACTTTAGCACCTTCAAGCGCAACTTCAGAATCCTGTTCCTGGCTACCGCCGCTAACACCGATAGCACCAACTGGAAACTTATTGCTTTCATTATCATATAAAGGAAATCCTCCAGCAAAACCTGTCTCACAACTGCCAGCCCAAAACATAATATCCAATTCCATTTCCTTTATCATTTTACCTATATTCCCGGTTGGAACATTCATTTTTAATGCAGTCATTGCTTTAGCTCTTGCGATATTTACAGAGCTTGCTTTTACATTATCCATTTTTTCTAAAATCAGAATATTTCCCATGCAGTCAATAATACAAATTGAGAAATCAATTCCCATATTTTTTGCTAAAACCTCCATGCATTAACAGCTTTTTTTTGCATCTTTTAAAACAATAGTTTTTATTGTCTTCATTATTTTATCCTTTTTATCCTGGCATTATTTGATTAATTTTAAACAAATAAAATAAAATTATTTTTAAAATCTGCTTTTTTATTTTTTTGACTTTAAAAGGTTTATGATATTCTCCCCCAGAATATTTAAAATCTGTATTCCTTCCGTATCGTTTTTTATGTCCCCCGGATTTTTTCCATAGCACATATTCCAGTGTGCGGATCCTGGAAGTATCATTTGGCTAGAAAAAAAGAAAAAATTAATTGAAGCAAACGTAAAAGAAGCTCCCGCCCGTCTTGCGATAACAAGAGATGCGCCTATTTTCCCCTTAAACATATCATTATTGGCTTTTGCAACTATTCCGGCTCTCTCTATAATTGCTTTAGTTTTAG
>JAMCVO010000538.1:1862-3210 GCA_023475715.1 Actinomycetota bacterium | reverse complement strand
GGTATTGCTTTATCATTTTTAATGAATCCCTTAGCTAATATATTTCCTACAATAGGATGCCAGATGTTGGCTATTAGACATAAGATTTCCTTATGAAAAATTTATCTAAAGAAGATAATTTGCATTTGGTAAATAAGATAATTAATGTATTTTTGGATCCAAAAGTTTTCTTTTTATTTGTAGCTTTTTTATTGATACAGCTTTGGTTTAGTAAGGGAATATTATTCGGAGGTATTGAAGTTGGGGTACCAACTTATCTTCCAGAAAAAACATTAAGACAAATTGTTTGGACTTGGTGGGAAGCAGCAGGACCGGGAGTCTCTTTTCAAACAATTTCGGCGTCAATCCCTTTATATATTTTCATGGCAATTCCCGAACGCCTTGGTATTGGCGCAATTGGAATTCAGAAAATTTTATTCTTTATTATTATCTATGTTCAAGGTTTAGGGGTAAGTCTACTTTTTAAGAAATTTTTCCCTCAAAGTAAAAAATTAGTATTACTGGCAGGATTATTCTACATATTTAATCCCTATATGATGACTTATGTTTGGCATAGGTTTATTTATGGTGGTATTATTTTGTCAGCAGCTCTCCCGTTACTTATTTATTTTTATCTACGGCTTTTAGAAGAAAAAAAGTTTAAATTCATCTTTTTCTTTTTGCTCACTTCTTTACTTGCAAATTATATGTATTCTGCTGTTGCGCCAGTTATAGCTATTTGGCTTTCTATAGCAGTTATTTTTCTTAGTATGGTGATTATCAATAGAAAAGATATTAAGAAAATTACCCGGGACACACTTTCAACTGTTGCTTTGTTTGTTTTCTGGCTGTTTACAAATATTTGGTGGATATACCCCTTAGTCAGTATTAAAACTATATTTAGTGTTTTTACAGTTAGTGGAGGCGTAGATACATTAGTTGCTTTAAGTGAAAAATCAACAATTAACTATGTTATTAGAGGTATTAATCCTTACTATCTTTTTTTTGAAGAAGATTGGGGAAGTATTTATCAAAGCGTAGGATTCCACTTTTTAAGCTGGATCCCGGTTTTATTCCTTCTGGCAGGTTTAGTTTTAAAAGGTAGAAGAATGAAGATATGGTCTTTGGTAATGCTTTTTTTAGTTGGACTTTTTGTGGCAAAAGGTGCTGCTGAGCCGTTAGGAAATGTTACCGCTTGGGTTTATTCACACTTTTTTATTTTAGGAGTAATCAGAAACCCTTTTGAGAAATTGGGATTATTGGTAATTCTTCCTGCTTCAATAATTGCTGAATCACCTTCTGAAATTGGCAAATGAAGTATCTTACCATCATCGAGTTTAAGCTGGTCTGACAAAATAATACCACCATA
>JAMCVO010000538.1:0-1852 GCA_023475715.1 Actinomycetota bacterium | reverse complement strand
AACCCTTTTGAGAAATTGGGATTATTGGTAATTCTTCCTGCTTCAATAATTGCTGCAATCGGCGTAAGAAATCTTTGGGATTTAAGTAAGGCTGTGTATTTGAAGGTAATAATAATATTATTAATTATTGGATGCGGTATTTATGTTTGGCCGATGTGGAGTGATAAATTATTTGGTAGTGATAAATATCCGCTATTTTTTACTCTCCCTGCAGATTATAAGGAAGTATCTAATTTTTTGTCAGACCAGCTTAAACTCGATGATGGTAAGATACTTCATTTGCCAATTTCAGAAGGTGATTCAGCAACTTATGACTGGAAATATCCTTACAATGGTACGGAAATTGCTTCATATTTATTTCCGGGTGTTTCAATATCTAAATTTTTATATATTTCTTTTATCGACCATCTTCTTGAGGAGTCATCCAGAATTTTTCATACAACAAACTATGCTCTTCAAAAACAAATACTATCAATCTTTAATGTAAAGTACATAGTTTTAAATAAGAACTTAGATTGGTACGTACGTAAAGTAGATAATCCATTATTTGTTGAGAGGATACTTGACGCATCACCTGATCTTAAAGTTATTAAGCAGACAGCTAATTTAAAAGTTTATAAATTTATCGCAAGTCCTTCCCAGTCTGTATTTCCGGCAAATAACCTGAGGTTACTTTCAGGTAATTTCAACAAAGGAAGAGAAGCAGACTTTACTTTAAATAAAACACCGGAAAATAACGCAGTGTTTCTGCAGCAGGTAACCAATCAGCAATTTCCTGGTAAGTTACTTCAAGACGAGATTATTTTACCACAGCGGACTTTTGCCAATGAATCCACTGCAGATAAAAATCCTAATATAGTAATACCCCGGCCGTATATTAAGTATCTGCCAGGTACGCCTTATTATCAGCCCATTCTTCTAAAAGAGCAGATCGAATTATGGCTCGCTCCTTCGTATCAAAGACCAATGCAGATGTTGCTTTTAACTCAGAAGAGAGTAATGGAGTCACAAAGGTTAAAAGAACAGAAAAAGTATAAAGAATTTAATTATTCAATTGGCAGATATTCAAATTATCTTAAGGAGGCAATTAGCAAAATAAGAGGAATTCCCGTTGAATTGCTGGAAGATGAAAACTTAAAGGTTGTTTTACGGGTTGCTCTTAATGAGGAGAAGGAAGTGCTGGAAGGTTTTAAAGGTAATATTGCAGATAGGGAGATAAATTTGTTGATAGATGAAGATATTAAACAAATCTAAATTTCCGTAAAAAAGATAGGTTTAGATGTTTATTATCCTCCAACGGATAGTAAATTTTCGACTCAAAATTCAGTTTATACTTATCAATTCTTACTTTCAAGAAATACAAATGCAGATTTAATATTAACAAGCCCAAATTTTCAGTTGTCTGATCAGGATAAAAACAAAACAATAAAGATATTTTTGGATGGGATTTCCCGGGATGTTACTCTAAGGAAAAACGATAATCAGAATTGGTTTTCTCTGGGAGGCATAATGCTAGAATCAGGTATTCATGAAGTAGCATTACCTGTTAATAAAAATAAGACATTGGTTAGCATTGAAGACGCTGTTAATCAAAAAGGTGAGGTTGTAAAAGGAGAACAAGATAAATCGATCACGATTAAAACCTCTAAAGAGAATTCTTGGGTTGAATATGCGATTCCGGATTATGATCCAGATAAAACTTATGTTGTAAGTTTTTACTACAGAGTTATAAAAGGAGCTCCGCCACAGATGCAGATCTGGCAAGACTCAGATAAGTTTAAGAATAAATCCCAGGCAAAAATATCTTTATTGTTTTGTTTTTATCCTGATCAGACAACTGAAAATTTGGGCT
>JAMCVO010000567.1 GCA_023475715.1 Actinomycetota bacterium | reverse complement strand
ATATAAGTGGTAAGCAATACAATATACAAACATACCGATGTGAGAGAATCAAAAATATAGATTATAAATAAAGTTGAAAATAACCAGAGTAAAAGATACATTTCAAGATTTTCTTCGAAATGATAAATTTGTCCAATGAAAGCTACTGTCACTCCGAATGATACTGCCCATACAAAGGAAAATGTTTCTTTCAGAGCAATATTTACATTGTTTTTCAATATAAACAATATATAAAAACAGATTATTTGAGGGATAAAAAGTAATAAGAATGCAAGAAATGCTTTTGTTTCCTGATTTAATAATCTATATTTTTGATTCTCTCACATCGGTATGTTTGTATATTGTATTGCTTACCACTTATATATCCGTGATGCAGAATAATGAGAAAATTGGACTTTTATTTATACCATTTTTCGCAGCTCTTATGCCGCATTACTATTTTTCCCGCAAAGAAGACAACCCGATAAGAAGCACCGTCTATAATTATCTTTTACTTATCGCTTCTATCATAGGGTTGGGAATTTCACTTGAAAAAAACGTCCCCGGATTATGGATTATTGCTTATTCAAATCTTTTTATAGTTTATTATCTTGCCGGAGAAAATACTGAAGACGGAAGAGAATCTCTTTTTTATTCTCCGTTTAAAGTAGCAGGAATAATAGGAACAGGGATTTTTCTTTATTTACTTACATTCGGCGGATTCTGGAATGATATAGGCTGGAGGCACTATAGAAGCGATTACAGATTCCATGAATGGGCGTCGATTTATGATTATATTATTTGTATAACTTTGCCTATTTTATCAGGTTTTTTATTTTATAGAGTAATGAGAAATAAATTGAAACTTAATCTCGTTGTTGCTATCACAGGAATTTATATAATTTTATTGTATATTCTCGATGCCACTTTAATTAATGAAAATATAACTGCCTGGCTTGTAAATCTTTTTATTCTTTTTTTCTCTATATATTCTATTATTTATGGATATAAAAATAAATCTCTGCTTCAAATTAATCTATCAGCCATATATCTTGCTGTAACAATAATTTCAAGATTCTTTGATCAGGATATAAGTTTTCTTATACGGGGCATTGTTTTTATATTAACCGGTATTTTAATATTGTCTGGTAACTTAATTTTTTTAAAATCATTTAAGAAAGAGAAATGTAATAAATGAAAAAGAGAATAATTTTAATTATTTTTATTGCTATATGTCTTTTTCAGCTTTTTATTCCATTAAATATGTTATTTAAAGTTTACTATGTTAAGAATGATTCAAAAAGAATAAAGATTAAAACAGTACTTTTTGATCCGATTAATCCCATGAAAGGACGATATTTACAATTATCTTTTCCATCTATTGAAAAAATTAATATTAATTATTCTGATTTTAAAGAAATGACGAAGGAAGAATTAAAAAATCTCACTGGAAAAGAAGTTTATATTTGCTTCAAAAATAGTAAAAATTACGGAAATTATGCAGAAATTACAAAAATAACCGAAAAAAAGCCGGAAAAAGGAACTATATATTTAAAGGAAAAAATAGATAATACCATGATTGATTACAAAATAAATGAATATGATAGTACATCCGATTATCTATCGTTCAAATATCCTTTTGAGAGATATTATCTTCAGGAAGATATTGCTATCAAAACCGAATCATATCTGCGTTCTTCTGATTCACAAAAAAATGAAATACTATTTGATCTCGAAATCTCTGTCAACAGTGACGGGGACTATACAGTTGAATCTCTCTCAATAAATAATATACGGGTTGAAGATTTTTTTAATGATAAAAAATAATTCAATACAAATACACTTATTGAAATGATACACCGCTACCAGTAGTGTACCTTTCTCCGTTTTATGACTTTTTGGACAGTAAGGAATAAAGACATTATTTTGATATTTATCTGTTTTTTCAGGTTTTATCCCTCATCTCTCACAAAAAGTTCTATTGTGCCTCATATCTGGCGTTTATAACGAAAGTTATTCTATCGTTCGGGTTAAAAACATGCTAAAACGTCTACTGCCGTTCCGTTACGAATTTTTGTAAGAAATACGGGTTCTATCTACAAATCTTGCGAGAATTGATTAATTTGCAGTGACCATATCAATCCATTATTCCGTGTTTTAACATATCCGCGTTTTTCGGCATCCATTACAAGCTTCATGAATTTACTATAACCATATTTTCCAATATCAATTTTCTTATCATGTAATTTCTTTGCAACATCTGTAAAGAGTATCCATTTATTTTTTTCTTTTACTTCTGAGATTAAGATTTGAAAAACTTCCGGTATATTATCTTCTTTCGATTTTATATCAGGTTTTGGTTTAAAGAATATTTTTTTATCTTCATCGTATTCAATTGCTGTATTTTTTAATGCATCCAGTATAAATGAAGTCCAATTCCTATATCCAAGTTGTTTTTCATCAAAATTTTCATTTAAAAGCTGCATTTTTATTTTTACAGAACCCAATGCCGGTTTTTTCTCTTCTTTCTGCATCAAACAAATTGCTTCTTCAAATAAATCAAATGCCTGCTCGCGGGTTATTATTACTTCATCAGATTTGTCTTCTGCATCTTCCTCTTCTTCTATAATATTCCTATAGTCAAAATATCTATCGGATATTTTTAATAATTCTTCTGAAGCATTGTTATTTACGTCACAAATTACCCAGGTTTCTTTTCCGTATTTTCTGCATGAAGTAAGGAGAGGGCGAAAGTCAGCATCGCCAGAGATTAGTACAAATCGTCCGATATGTGGCAGTTTAAATATTGTTTCTACACCATGGGCGACCAGTGACATGTCTGCACTATTTTTTATCGAAGCCGGGATATGTATTAATTCAAAACTGAATTTTGATAATTCTGATGCAATTCCTCTTATGTTATCTTTGTTCCAGTTACCGAATGACATTGCATAAGAAAGTTTACCGTCTTTTGTTATAAAATCAATAATACTTTGAACGTAACCGGAATATGCCGGCGGTGTTACATTTTCAATATCCCAGAATACTGCAATATTCATATTTTACCTCTATTAATTATTACACTTGCTTCATCTGTCTGCCCTATTGATGCGATGGTTAGAAATCTTATAACTCGCTGTCGGATAAATCCATGTGAAGCAATAAAGATGGCATCTCTGACACCTGCAAAGATGATGAATATTGATGACAGGAAAGGGTCTCTCACTAATGGAA
>JAMCVO010000749.1 GCA_023475715.1 Actinomycetota bacterium | reverse complement strand
GAATGCCGATAAACGCGTTTCCGGTTTTATTTTGAAAATAAAAATCATAAGTCTCGATATTTATTTTTTTAAGCAGGGAAAAGAATAAAAGAGAATTGATTTTTTCTTTAAGTTTAAATATTGATTTTCTTGAAAGAACAATTTTATCAATCCTCTCGAAATCAAAAATCGATATTGCCTGATTAACATTTTTTCCCCATCTATCTTTATCAGGAATATCTTGCCTGCTTAAATATTTAAAATTTTTTTCTTCAGACAAACTTGTTCCTGCCTTTATTGTTTCAATAAAATCCCTTATTTCGCCATAAAGTTCTTTTCTGGATCTGCCATTCTGCGGATCATAAAGAATGTTTGCCGCGATATAATATTTCTTCTGGGATTTATACACCTCTATTTTGGGAATCATAAAATAAGATTTACCAAAAGACTCCCACATCGAATCTATTCTGTCATCCATATCAAAAGAAAGACAGCCAAAATATTTTAATGGTTTATCTGCATTCAATATTCTTGTTCCCATTAACACAAATATATCTTTTACTGAGTGTTCTGGATTTAAATTCTTATTAAAATTGTCCGAAAAAAGATCGGCGCAGCCAATACCGGCAACACAAAAGCTTTTATCTCTTCCTGACCAGTAGATTTTTATCGGGTTTTCCTGCTCAAGCAGCCAATCGACAGGATCATAATTATCAGGTATGTCTTCTATCTCAAGTTCATATCTGTATATTTTTTCAGAATCGTCTTTTCGTGATAAAAAATCGTCTTTGATAATTTTTAATAATGGTGCTGAAATAAATTTTTTAAATTCTTGTTTGTTTTTTATATGCATTAGAATTTATTTTTTAAATTTTAATAAATAGAACAAAAATAATCCCTTTTAAAGAACATAGGCACAAACAATAAATAAAGTAATTATTATATATAATTTAATATTATAGCAAGAAAAACATTTAAAAAATTAAAAAAGATATTATTTTACAACTATTCAATATTATTTTATCAGATGGGAACAAGAATATTGATATTTTATTTAAGGCTTTCAATTATTGGTGCTATTATTATATTTTGAAATTAATAATCTGAAAGATACATAATAATTTTTTTTAACCAGGATAATAAAGAAATATTTCAATAAAAAAGCTTAAAAGGTATAGAGATGATTTTTAAGAAAGCTGCAAAGTTTCTTTTAATTCTCATTATTTTCATTTTTATTTTCAATTTGAAAACTGATTCATCCTATGCTTTTAATACCACTCATATGGCAAAAGTTTATATTAATCTTAATAGACCGTCTTATCTGATCAATCAGGCTCTTTACAACAGAGAAATAAAAAAGCAGGACGATATCCGGAAAGAAAAAATTGTTCCCGGTACTCAAAAGGGTATTTATCTTACGGGTTATTCGATGGGAATTAAAGATAAAAGAAATGAAATCTATAAGCTGATAGAAGAAACAGAATTAAATTGTATAGTTTTTAATGCAAAAGACGATGCAGGTTATATTAATTATGATACCAGTGTTAAGCTTGCACAAGACAGCAATGCCAAAGTTGTATTATATGACATCGACAAACTTTTAAATGAGATGAAAGAACATAACATTTATTCAATTGCCAGAATTGTTGTTTTTAAAGATGCCATAGTTCCGAAAATTCACCCTGAATATGCAATCAAAGATTCAAGAAACGGAAAACCTCTCTATTCAGAAGGCTCTTATTGGCCTGATATTTATTGCAAAGATTATTGGAATTATATAATTGAAATCGTTAAGGAACTTGCTCAAAAAGGTGTTGATGAAATTCAATTTGACTATATAAGAGGTCCTGCAAAAGGAAATATAGCTTATGCTGACTATAAATATAACACCGGAAACAATTCAAAAAGCTGGGCACTCCAGAATTTTTTAACTAACGTAAGAAATGCTGTAAAAAACTATAGCGTCAAGATTTCCGCTGATGTTTTTGGCTTTGTTCTTATTGAAAATAATGATCAGGGTATAGGACAATTAATAGAGGATATCGCACCATATCTTGATTATATGTATCCGATGACATATCCTTCGCATTATTCAAGAGGATTTTTAGGTTATCAGCTTCCGGAGGCTCATCCATATGAAGTCGTAAAATATACACTTGAAAAAGGACTTTCAAGAATCACTCAATCAGATTGTTTAATGGTACCATGGATACAGGCTTTTGGATTAAAAATGAATTATACGAAAGATGACATTCTGGCACAAATTAATGCTTCGGAAGATCTGGGAATAAAGGGCTTTCTTTTCTGGAATGCATCCAATAAATATGGAATTGTCGAGCAGGCTTTAATTGAAAGATACCAGCAAAATGAAAGATCTGAATAAATAAAAAATATAAAAATATTAAGCTATATTGTTTCCTGCTGCTCTCCGTTATCAAAATCAAAGATGCACTTTAATGTTTTTACTACTTCTTCGGAATCATAATCGGGTTGAGTATCCATAAATTCAGATGTGACTTCATTCCACTTTCTTTGGCTGGGCTGCTGCCCCAGATATTCGAATGCCTCCCCGATATTTTCCGCTTCCATATAGCAAATTGGATAATCTTCCAGTAAAAATATCTTCATTTTATTAATCTTGGCATTTTTAATATTTCCCAGCACCTCAACCCAGGTATTTCCTTTTTTATGAATATCTGCGTAATTCTTAATTTTGTCATGTTTGAGTTTCATTACAAAACATGTGCTTTCCATTTGTTAATCCTTTCCATTTTTTTTAAATTATTTCTGACATATAAAAAACAGATTAACTCTAAGCTTCATGTAAAACTTTAACTTAAAATAAAAATAACCTTAGTTTTATCTAACAATATTCTGAATAAGGAACTGTAAAATTAAAAATTTAATAAAATTTTCATTTTGTTGCTTTTAGAGTAATCCTTTTTCTTTATAGAATTTTCTTGCTTCCAATAATATTTTATCAATTTCCCTGTCTGCTTCTTCCGGCATGGGTACCGGTTTGTGAATTGATTTTATTTGCTCCATTCTCTCTTTCCCTCTGTCAATCACTGATTTTCTGCCACTAAAAATCCATTCTTTATAAGACAATCTGTCAGCAACTTTCGGTACAAAATATTCTTTTTTCCAGTATTCCCTGGTATGTTTTTTATTTAAAAATGTTCCGGGAACAGGACCAACCTCTTTTATAAGATCTACCGCCATAGTTTCGTCATTTACATTAATTCCTTC
>JAMCVO010000609.1 GCA_023475715.1 Actinomycetota bacterium | reverse complement strand
GCAATTTTTTCAGATTATTCAACAGATAAATCAATACATATAATTTTTTAAAATTTTCGGATCAGGTATGAACGATACGGAAAAAGCGGAAATCAGCCATAAAAGGCAAAGAACAGGATATATAACATCAATAGTTATAAACGGCATATTTATATTTGTCCTGAATAACTTATTGAACTGGAATGCAGATTTTATCAATGCAAGTTACAATAAATGCCTCTGGGCAATAAATATTTCGCTTGGTGCCTCGATAATTGCAAATTTGATTTTTATTTTTTATGATCCTGAATGGTTTAAGCATCTGCTGGAGGTTTTTACAAGTATTGCGGCACTGGTGGCTCTGTATGTGATTTATGCAATATTTCCTTTTACATTCAGGGACGAAATTTGGGAAAATATCTTAAGCATATTCCTGATTTTTGCTATGGTTATATCCGGCATAAATATAATTTACCAGATAATCAGGACCACAATGCCTCATAAATTCAAATATCCCTAATATATCCGGATGGATAAGCAGTATCAGACAAACTTACTTAGAAGAAGAAACACTTACAGACTGTGAAAAAAACAATTGGCTGTGTTTAAAAGGCGATGCAACAACTGATGAATTTTAAAGGAGGCAGGAATAGAACGCGCAAGAGGCCTTCTTGCTGCACTTGGAGAAGATTCAGAGAACATATATACCATACTTTCTGCAAAAGCACTTAATCCGAATATTTATATTGTTGCCAGGGCCTCCCTTAAGGGTGCCGTAGACAAACTGAAAAAGGCAGGTGCCGAAAGGATATATTATTCCGCAGTAGTCTCCTCAGAAGAATCGGACGATTCTGTCCCAAGAAGGTCTCCGCCATCGATAAAAACAAGCGTGCCCAGAGTAGTGATGTTTTTGATTTCAAATTGGGTTGAAGAAGAAACTGCAAGTTCTGTCGATTCAAGATTGTCCGTATCAAATATAGAAGCAGTAAAACCAATCACTGCAGTATCCTGCGGACCGTAACTTACAAAATTTTCCCATGGCAATTTAGCTTCAAGTATATAACCTCTATTTATCTGGGTTGATTTTATTTCAATGCCGACAGGAGTTTTTGATGGGAAGTATAGGAATGCTTCAGGAGGTATGCCTGAAAAACTTCCGGGTGAAAAATCTATGTGTGAGTCATCGCTGTTATAAAAAGGAATGTTAAAATCACCTGCCAGATCAGTATCAAAAACCAGAGTGATACTGTCGCCGTTATTTATCTGATTACCGGTAAAACTCTGGTTAAAAACATCATCAGTCACAGTGACTGCAAAATAAAAAGCTTCATCATCCCAGGAGGTATAAATGATGCCCGAACAATCACTTATGTTGACAAAATTTTCTTTTTTTATGGTCGGATTAGCTATTTGTGCCTTATCATAAATTTCCCATTCGTCCAGAACTCCGTCAATGACAGGCGGGGTGTAACATTTAAAAGAAAATACCGGTGCACCGTTTTGTGTCCTGTAATCAGTTTGTTCAAGCGCCAATTTTTTCTTTTCTTCTATGTCAATGCTTCTTTCAACGGTTTCAAGGGTTGTACCGCTATATTCGACAGTAAAGTTGACTGTATTGGAAGCTGAAATTATATCATCGTTATCATCTACAAGATTTGCTTTTATCTCATATTCACCAGGCTCATCAGGATTCCAATTATATTCAAAAGGGGGAGAATTGAACGTTCTTATTACCTCATCATTTATAAGCAGCTTTAATTTGTAATCAACATTTTCAATATCCTTGGATTTTATCTCAATCGGGACATTTTCGTTTTCGTTGGCAAATTTAAACACCTGATCGTTTGAAGGAGAATTTATATATATTGAATATTCCGTTGTTTCCTGCACTTCCTGCTGTGAATTGCTGCCGGAGAAAAAAGAAAGGGGGAATTTAGCCCTGAAAATAAAAATGAACAAAAGAGAAAGACCTATTATTACTGCAACAACAATAAAAGGAAGCCTGTCTGAAATACTTGTATATTTATTGTACTTTTTCCTCATTCCTTTTCCTTCTCTTCTTTCTTTTTATCGACAAGAGGCTGTGCGAGATGCGCAGGAAGTTCGTCATAATGCGAAAACTGAAGTTTAAAAATTCCTCTTCCCTGTGTTATGGATTTCAGGTCAACCGAATAATTAAATGATTCGGATTGGGGGATAGTCGCCTTGATTATCTGTGTTTTATTTTCATCAGGAGTCATGGTAATGATTTTTCCTCTTTTTGAATTGATATCTCCTATTATATCACCCATGTATTTATCCGGAACTATTACTTCCAGCGCCATTACAGGCTCAAGTATTACCGGATTTGCCTCGGACATACCTTTTTTGAAAGCCATCGAAGCAGCTATTTTAAATGCCATGTCTGAGGAGTCAACAGTATGAAATGAACCGTCATACAGGTTCACGTACACATTTACTACCGGATAGCCGGCAAGTATCCCTGACTGCATTGCTTCCCTGACACCTTTTTCAACACTTGGAATATAATTTTTAGGTATGGCTCCGCCAAAAATACTGTCTTCGAATTTGAAATTCTCACCTGATTTCAGAGGTTTTAATTCAATAAATACATGGCCGTACTGGCCCCTGCCGCCGGATTGTTTTTTATATTTATATTCTGTTTTTGCATCTTTTTTAATTGTTTCCTTGTATGCAACATCAGGAGTTGTCATAGTGACATCAATATCAAATTTTTCCTTCAGGTTTTCCTTTACCATGGAAAGGTGAAGATCGCCCATACCCCATACGATATTCTGATGTACTTCGGTATTTAATTCTGTTTTCAAAGTAGGATCTTCTTCGACCAGCCTGGAAATGCCCATGCTTATTTTTTCTTCATCACCTTTGCTTACAGGAAGTATTGCACGGGGTAATGTCGGTTTTGGATAAACGGTCTTTTCCATTTCAAGCGGCTTATCTGCAGTTGATACGGTGTCATCATTTGAAATGTCCATTATTTTTGCCACTGCAATAACGTCACCGCATGAAGCCTCGCTGGAATCAGTCTGTTCCTTGCCCTGGAGCTTGAAAAGGTTTGTAAACTTATGGCTCGTTTTTGATCCTGATATGAAATAACTTGCATTGGTCTTTATGGTGCCGGAAAAAATCCTGAATATTGAAAGTTTACCGATATAAGGATCTGCCATGGTTTTAAAAACATATGCCAGGACTGCACCATCAGAGGAAGGTTTGATCTCAATTTCACTATCT
>JAMCVO010000399.1 GCA_023475715.1 Actinomycetota bacterium | reverse complement strand
ACTTTAATAATTTTTTCTCCGACATTTATCATGTGCATCATATTGTCCGAATATTCTCTGCAATATATTTTGCCGTAACCAGTTGCAATTGTCGGCTCATAACCTTTGGCTCTGACGTCTCGTATAAACTCAAGATAAAGCTGCTGGGGAAAATTGATTACATCCAGCACTTTACCGTCCGGAGTAACTGTGGCCGCTCCGCCCATAGTGATTTGCGGGAGTGTCAAACCGAGCTCCCTAATAATAAACATTATGGAATCAATTGTCTTACCTGTGGCAATTGTCACGTCAATTCCATTTTCTACACAATCAAGGAGAGCTCTTTTATTTAATTCCGTTAAATTGGAATTATGATCAAGTAAAGTTCCATCAACATCCGTAACCAGCAGTTTATACATTATTTAAAAACCATCCGAAATATATTAAAAAATTAATAGTATCAAACCTTATGTGTTGCAAGCCCGAAACAATCTTCGGCGGATTCCATTACTGCTTCAGCTAATGTTGGGTGAGCATGAATTGTATCTGCTATATAATCAACCGGAAGCTCACCATGCATTGCTACTGCTATTTCATGAACAAGATCAGATGCCCTTGGACCGATCATGGTTGAGCCAAGTATTTCCCCTGTTGCGGAATCGGTAAAAATTTTAATAAATCCTTACATGTTGCTTCAGCAGAAGGCTTTTCCGCTGTTCTTAAATGGAAACATACCTGTGCATACCTTGTAACCTTTTTCTTCAGCCTGTTTTTTACTCAGACCAACAGTCCCTATTTCAGGAAGTGTAAAAATAGCCCAGGGTACTACGTGGTAATCCATTTCCTTATTCTTGCCTTTAATATTATCAACAGCAACAAGCCCTTCTGCTGAAGCAACATGTGCCAGTTGATAGCCTCCTATCATATCTCCTATAGCATATATATTTTTAACATTTGTCCTCAAATATTTATCAACAGCAACAAAGCCTTTACCGTCGAGCTCGACTCCTGTCTCTTTTAAGCCAATTCCTTCAGTATTGGGTCTCCTTCCAACTGATATAAGGATTTTATCGACTGTTATTGATTCTCCACTGCTCAACATACATGTATACTGGTTGTCTGTTTTTTTAACTTCTTTTACAGTAACACCTGTATAAATATTTATGCCTTTTTTAGCAAAAACTTTTTTTATGAGGTCAGAAACTTCCTCGTCTTCATTAAGAAGAATTTTAGGCATAATCTCAACAATTGTAACTTTTGTGCCTAAAGTCGAAAAGATACCCGAAAATTCGCAACCTACCACTCCTCCACCGACAACAAGCATAGATTCAGGAAGTTCCTTAAGTGACAGAATTCCGATATTATCTAAAATACCTTCATTATCAAGAATAAAGGGAGGTACGCTTGACGCATGAGAACCTGTTGCCAGAATAATATTTTTTGCATTTATTTCAACTTCCATGCCATCATTTGCCTTTACCCCGATCTTGTTTTGGGAAACCAGACGGCCATATCCTCTGACAATCTCAATCCCGTTCTTTTTAAAATTGTATTCAAGCCCTCCTCTTTGAATATTCACAACCTTATCTTTTCGTTCTATTACTTTTGCAAAGTCAATTTCCATTCCGGATATGGTAATGCCAAGTTCACCGGATTTTTTTACTGCTTCGATTACCTCAACCGTATGCGCAAGTGTTTTTGTTGGTATGCATCCCCAATTAAGGCAGACTCCGCCCAAATTTTCTTTTTCAATCACAATTACATTTAATCCGAGCTTTTTAGCTCTTATTGCTGCAACGTAACCGCCAGGTCCGCCGCCTAAAATAGCAATATCCGTATTTTTTACTTCCATTATTAAATTCTCCCTTCAAAAATAAGCATAAAAAGTTAGAAATACTACGATTAAAAATATTTGACTATCCTTCCCCGTTTTTCTTCTTCAATACGTCAATAATTTCTTTTATCACTTTTTTGGGTTCTTTGAACAGCCTTTTCGGGAAAAACGGAACCAGATAAGCCATGGCTTCCTTGAGATCATGTGACATTCTATGAGGTTTGGTAAGAATCCGGTCTATGAAATCTTCAGCAAAAACTGTCCTTAAATGCCTTCTATCAATCTCAAACTTTTTTGAACATTCATCACATTGAATGCTTTTTAAATATTCTCCGATATAATTAACGGTATGCTGAGTCTCAGAATTGCAATTTATGCAAAAAAGAACAATTTTAGTTTCTTCATCTTTTACCATTTTTATTTTGAAAAGCTATTTTACTTATAATATTAGCATTTCAGGATTTTCAACAAGTTCCTTAACTCTCCTCAGGAATTGTGCTGCAAGTGCTCCGTCAATTATCCTGTGGTCTACAGCTACTCCGATTTCCATAAGTGTTCTTATTTCGACTTTCCCGCTAACAGCGACAGGGGATTCATACATTTCAGAAACTGTCATTATCGCACCTTGAGGAGGATTAATTATTGCTGTAAATGATCTTACTCCATACATGCCCAGGTTAGATATTGTAAATGTTGCATTTGTGATTTCTTCAATAGATAGTTTTCCGTCTCTTGCCTTTTCAACAAGCTCTGATCTTTTCTTTGCAATTTCAAGCACTCCTATCATACCCGCATTATAGATTGTCGGTACTATAAGACTCTCATTTGCCGAAACAGCCACGCCTATATTGATATCTTCATAAATAATATGAGTATTGTTTTGCAATGATGAATTTACTCCTCTGAATTCACTTAAAGCAACTGCTGCTATTTTAACTATGAAATCCGTATAGGTAATTTTTATACCGTAACTTTTTTCAATTTTGTCTTTTAACCTTGCTCTTAAGGATATAAGATTTGTAACATCACATGTAGCATTAAGATTAATATGCGGAATATTCTGTTTTGATTCAACCATTTTTTCAGCAATAATCTTTCTTATGCCTTTAAGTGGAGCTGAAGATAAAATCTTGATTTCACTGCTTAAAGTAACGGTAGGTTCTTCTTGCTTTTTCGTTGTCGAAGACGCACTTGAAAATTCTAAAATATCCGAATGTACTATTCTGCCCCCTGGACCTGAACCAGCAATATTTTCTATCTTATAATCTATCCCAAGATCCGATGCGGTTTTTCTTGCAAACGGAGAGATAAATATCCTTTCCTTTTTACCTTTGGATAAAATTATAGCTTCTATGTCTTCTTTAACTATTCTGCCTGAGGGACCTGAGCCTTTTACCATAGAAGCTATAATTTTATCCAAAG
>JAMCVO010000063.1 GCA_023475715.1 Actinomycetota bacterium | reverse complement strand
AGTTATATACCTTCTTCTTTTAGCTTCTTGATGCCATCCTTTATTTTTAGGTTGCCGTCAATTATTTTATCAATATTATCAGGCAATGTTTGAGTTTCGGTATATAACTGGTTTGTGCCATCATGAAGGTCACTGACTGCGTTGCTGTACTGACTCCATGCTGAAGTCAGCTGACTAAATGCCGATGGTAGGACTGATATGTTTGAAGAAAATTGGTCGACTCCGTCTTTGTATAGAGTTATTCCGCCTGCCAGTGAAGTAAGTCCGGTGGAAAGACTACCCATTCCGCTGCTGATTCCCTGCATTCCTCCATATATGGAATTCATTGCATCCATTTCACTATTTGCAATATATAATAGTTGCTGATATGTAGTATTAGCTGGGTTCGAAGCCACTAATAGTTGTGCAATAGCTACAAGACTACTGTGACCATTTTTCAAATCTCCCATCGCCGCAGTCAGGGTGGCCGTATTTCCTGAAAGACTCGATGCTCCGCTTGCAGACTGTTCTAAACCGTTTTTTATACTGACTATATTTGATGAAAGTTGACCTGTAGCACTTACAAGCTCACCGCTTTTGCTGTTAAAATCATTTAAAGCCGAATTAATGTCTGAAAATCCTCTGGTTATTTCTTCATTGCTGCCGCTTAAGGCACCTAATCCGTCGTTTATTTCAGATATTGCATTAACCAGATCATTGCTGCCATTTTTTAAATCAGATAAACCACCACTTAGTTTTTCTGCCCCATCAATAATATCTTCCGAACCATCTTCCATTTTAATTAAACCGTCATCAAATTCATATAAACTTTTCTCTGTATCGTCTAAATCGGTGGTAACAGGTATTTCGCTTGGAACTGCGACAATATTTATAACATTCAATTCTATATCTTTCCCATACATTTCCATGGTAAAGTCTGATTCGGGAAATGGAAAATCTGCAAAGGAAACAGTCATTTCTTTCCCTGTTAAAACCTTTGTTGCGCCATCTGCCGATATGTTTGAAAATTTTGTCACATCCACTTTTAAGCTGACCTGCACCATCAGCGGAACATAATAATCCTCTTCAACCGGTTTATCGTTTCCATAATAATCAGCATAAGAAACTTTTTTATCCTGCTTTAATTTATTTATTACTTTGATTTCTATTTTCAGGTTTCCTGATTTTCCTGCTAGTTTCTCACCCTTTATTTCTTTTCCATCGAGAGCATATTTGATACTTATATCAACTGGCAGTTCTTTTTTGGTTGTGCCTTCATAAAATAAGCTTCCCGATTTGAAAGCATCATATGGCCATATTATTTTATTACTCTCAATTTCCGGTTTCTCGGCGTTAACCATATTCTTGATGTCAGTATAATCTCCATAATCAATAAATTCTTTGTTATTGTTTTCTGAAGAATTTGTGATATTAAGCCAGTTGACCGTTTTTTCCTCCTTAATGCTTCCATCATTATTCAAGTTTACATATACTGTTTCATTTTTTGTTTCCGGCAGCAGAGTGAAACCGTTTATGCTTATGAAAATAACCAGAAACATTGCGATAGAAATTGTTTTAAAGACATTATGTTTTATATTTTTAATTCTATTCATTGTTGCTCCTAAAAATAAATCTATGAAAAATTTTAATTACTTGATATTTGTTTAAAAAAGACAGTAGCTTTACTTTTTTTCAATCATCGTTAAATGGATCCTTGATCCGAACATTTTCCGGTTTTATTTGTTTTGGCTGAATCTGTTCCAATTGAGTTTGCTGACTGGCCTGAGATATCTGAGTCTGCTTTCTTTTCCACCCAAATGTTGTCCAGCTGATAAACCTCTCGAAAATCAAAAACATTACAGGCAATCCGATAAGGCTTATGACCATACTTATTATTGCTCCGCGTCCTATGATCAAAGTAAACTCTTTGGTTGTCTTAATACTTGAAAAAAGCGAGATCACAAATGTTGCCGCCAGAAGTATGACTGCACTCGTAAAAATTGATTTTCCCGTATCACATATTGTCTGGCGGGCTGCATCCTCGTTTTTTGAAAATATCTGGCGGTTTTCCTTGTACCTGGATGTGAATAAAATTGCATAATCGATTGTTGCACCCAGCTGTATCGATCCGATGAAAATAGGTGTCAAAAAAGAAAGCGACTCGCCGGAAAAATACGGAATGGCAAGATTAAACCATATTCCTGATTGAATAACTAAGATCAGTATTGCCGGAAGGGAAAAGGATCTGAAACTTATTGCGATTATAAGTGCAACAAGTCCTATGGATAAGAAAGAGACATTCCTGAAATCTTTTGTAGAGATATTTCTTATGTCGTTATTAAAAACCGTTTCCCCGGTTAAATAATACTCTTTATAATATTTTGAAGTTATGCCATCTATCTTATTAATAAGATTCCCGGTTTCAGGATCATCGATATCTGTTCCGAGCTGTATTGTTATATTTGAGTATCCGCCGTTCTGAAACTTGCTCTTTATGTTTTCAGGTATGAAAGAATCAGGAATAAAATTATCTACTGTTTCAGATAACCCGGAAACTTTTTTTATATTATCCAGATCTTTTATTTCTTTGATTAAAGTACTTTCTTTTGTCCTGTCACCGTCGGGCAAAATCAGATAAGCCACATTTCCCGTATTGAATTCCTCCTTTATCTTATTATTGTCAATTACGGATTTTGCGCTTTCGGGAAGTTGCTTTTCAGAAGAGTAATAATATTTGAGATTTGACTGAGCCAGATATGAAGGTACCGCAACTATTATCACCAAGATCAAAAAGACCCATTTGTATTTAAGAATCCATCTTGAGATCAGGTTAAATCTTGGTAAAAATACTCTGTGTTTTGTCTTTTCGATAGCTTTGTCAAATACAAGCACGAGAGAAGGAAGTAAAGTCAGGGTAGTAATTAAACTTAATACCACTCCTTTTGCTAAAACAAAACCTAAATCTTTTCCAATTCCCATTTTCATAATCATAAGGGCAGCAAATCCCGCAATAGTTGTTAGTGCGCTTCCGCTTACGGCTACGGATGATTTTTTTATTGATTCAATCATGGCAATTTCTTTTGAGGGCTGCAGCTGTTTTTCTTCATGGTACCGGTGAATTAAAAATATCGAATAATCCATCGAAACAGCCAGCTGCATTATTGCGGCAACCGAACTTGTTATATATGATATTTCCCCTAAGAAATAGTTTGTTCCCATATTAAGCATTATTGCAACACCAACCGATGATGTTAAAGAA
>JAMCVO010000714.1 GCA_023475715.1 Actinomycetota bacterium | reverse complement strand
CTTCAGGAAAAATTTTTATAATCTGAGCAAGGTTATTACTGATAAGGAAATATCATCTATAATCTTTCAAATTAAAAACAAATTCAACAGTATTGAGACTACAAGCATGGGCAGACTTTTTGATGCCTTAAGTTCAATCTTAAGTTTAACCAATATTTCAAGTTTTGAAGGAGAGGCAGCTATTAACCTTGAAATGGCTGCCCGTGAAAAAGTCAAAGATTCTTACACTTTTAAATATGTAAATACCAGCAATAAATATGAAAACAATAATGATAAGTTTCCCGGATTCCAGGCAGATTCATTTATAATCGATGATTTTGATTTATTTTCAATAATACTAAAAGATATCTTTAACGGAAATGATTCTGGTCTTATATCAGCAAAATTTCATAATACTCTTGCGGAAATAATCCTTGATGTAAGTAAAAAAATAAGGGAAAAATTTTTAATTAATGATATTGTTTTAAGCGGAGGAGTTTTTCAGAATAATTATTTAATTGAAAAAACTTTTAAATTGTTAGAGAATAATGATTTTAATGTTTACTCAAATTTTAAAGTGCCTGTAAATGATGGAGGTATATCACTGGGACAGGCATATATCAGCATAAAGAATAGTATAAAAGGAGAAAATCCGGATGTGTGTAGCTGTACCGGCTAAAATAATTAATATCAATGATAAAAACGCCGAAATAAATTCAATGGGCGTAATAAAAATAATAGATATTTCACTCGTTCCTGAAGCCAAACCCGGAGATTTTGTAATTGTTCATGCAGGATTTGCAATCCAGGTTATAGATAAAGATGAGGCCGAAAAAGTACTGGAGCTGTTTGATGCATATTCAGAATGACATAACTGATTTAATAAACAAGATAAAAACCGAAAGCAGCAGCCTTCCTCAAATCAATATCATGGAAGTCTGCGGAACTCATACAATGGCTATCGGTAAAAATGGCTTGAGGCAAGTTCTTCCGGAAAACATAAACCTCATAAGCGGCCCTGGCTGCCCTGTTTGCGTTACTTCAGCTGCTGATATTGACAATATTATTGAACTGTCTGACAATCCCGATAATTATATTTTTTCTTTCGGAGACATGCTGAAAGTTCCAGGATCCAAGTCAAGTTTATATGAGAAAAGATCGCAGGGAGCTCATATTAAAATTTGTTACACCCCGCTTGATGCTCTTGAATTTGCCAAAAATAATCCTGAAAAAAATGCAATTTTTATTGCTATCGGTTTTGAAACAACAGCTCCGCTTACAGCTTCTTTGATTAAAAATGCATCAAAAAACAGTATTAATAATTTTTTTATATATAATACCCATAAGCTCGTCCCCCCTGCACTGGATTTTTTACTAAGTACAAATAAAAAGAGTAAAATCGATGCATTTTTATGTCCTGGACATGTATGTGCAGTTATAGGCAGCAGGCCGCTTGGTTTTATAAGTGAAATCTATCATAAGCCGGCAGTAATCAGCGGGTTTTCTGCTGCTGATATTTTAGAATCAATAATAATGATTTTAAAGCAAATAAAAAATTCAAGTCCATCCGTAGAAATCCAATATGATTGGGTAGTTAAGGAAAACGGAAATCCTGCTGCTGTTGAATATATCAATCAGGTTTTTGACTATCGTGATTCTTATTGGCGCGGTATAGGCAAAATAAACAAAAGCGGTTTGGTCTTAAAGGCCGAATTTAAAAATTTTGATATAAAATCCAAATTTAAAATTCAGGAAAATCAATCCGCCGAACCTAAGTTTTGCAGCTGCGGAATGATACTGCAAGGTGAAAAAAAGCCTTATGACTGCAGGTTATTTGGAAAATCCTGCACACCTGATAAACCTGTTGGTCCCTGCATGGTTTCAAGCGAAGGAACTTGTGCTGCATATTTCAAATATGAAAAATATAAATATAATCAATATTGATAATACTAAACAACATGAACAATTTAGATCCTGACAAAAAATTCACTGACAGACATATTTTACTTTCCCATGGTGACGGAGGTTTAAAAACCGGAGAACTTATTAACAGACTTATTGTCAAATATTTCGGCAACAGGATTTTAAATAGTCTTGAAGATAGTGCAATATTAAAAGATTTTTCACATAATAAGATTGCATATACCACAGACAGCTTTGTAGTAAAACCGGCATTTTTCCCTGGAGGAGATATAGGAAAGTTAAGTATCTGCGGAACAATTAACGATCTTGCATCCGCTGGTGCGGCTCCGATAGCTTTAAGCATGGGTTTGATTCTTGAAGAAGGTTTTGAAATTAAACTCCTTGAAAAAATACTCAAATCTGCCAGTGATGTTTTAAGAGAAGTTGGCGCTTTTATTGTTACCGGAGATACAAAAGTTGTTGAGAAAAATTGCATGGATAAAATATTTATTAACACATCCGGTATAGGTCATATTCCGGCAGATATAAACATTTCGCCTGAAAACATCAAGCCTGGAGATAAAATTCTAATCAATGGCAGCATAGCAGAACATGGCCTCTCCGTTCTGAGTTCAAGACCTGAATTTAACTTTAAAACAAACATTTTAAGTGATTGTGCCCCGCTGTATTCACTTGTCAGCGACATGCTTAATGCCTCAGGTAAAGTCCACGCTTTAAGAGATGCTACAAGAGGCGGAGTTGCCACCGTGCTAAATGAAATGGCCGATAAATCAAAAACAAGGATAGATATATACGAAGATATGATACCTATAAGAAAAGAAACAAGAAGTTTATGCGAATTTTTAGGTCTTGATCCGCTTTATATCGCCAATGAAGGTAAAATAATTGTTTTTGCTGACCCGGCTGATGCAGATAAAATTCTTAATGCCATGAAAAAAAATAAGTACGGCACTAAATCCTGCATCATAGGAGAAGTTTCCGGGAATTCAGAAAAAAGTCTGGTTATCTATAATACAAAAATCGGCACCAGAAGAATCATAGACAGGTTTTATAGCGAACAGCTACCAAGAATCTGCTAAATTTTTTTCAAATCATCATATATCTTTTCAAATTCTTTTATATTATCATCTAAATTTGAATTTGATATAAAAAGATTTGCCAACGGTTTTCTCAGAGCCAGCGATTTTGCAGGTACTTGAATTTGGTCTGTATCTGTCTGGATTTTTTTTATAGTATCTTTAATAGCTTCTGAAATTTCCTTGATAGTATCAGATTTAGAACTTATCAAATCACAAATATTTATTATGTCTGCTACTTCTTTCATCATAACTGACTCCTTTCACAA
>JAMCVO010000326.1 GCA_023475715.1 Actinomycetota bacterium | reverse complement strand
CGATATCGATATCGCTGCCATTTAATCTTGTTGTCAATGTTTGATAATAATTTGCATAATCCATTAACTCAAGATTAACTTCTATTCCTGTATCTTCCGTAAATTTTTTCATTATTCTTTCCATCTCATCGCCTGGAGCCCATTTCCAACCCATTGCATTTATGGTACCGGACAATTTAGCCGTGGTCTCTGCTGCAGCGGTAGTTTCTGCTGCTGTGGTAGTTTCTGCGGCAGCTGTTGTTTCTGCGGCAGCTGTTGTAGTAGTTCCAGCTGATTTACATCCAACCCCAATAGTTACAACAAACGAAGAAATCATTATTACTATAAGCAATACTTTCCATAATTTGGCAATTTTGATCATTTTAACTTTACTCCAATCTTAAAAATTTTTTTGAATAAGAAAACATCTTGAAATTTTGGTCGTTCCTGCTACCTCCTTTTCTAAAATTAAAATCCAGTAAATAACCCGTCACCTCCTTTTATCAAAATGCTATTACAGTAATATAGTAAATGTTGCCTGCATTTTTTTATCCGAATCATTGATCAATTGATGATCAACGTTCTTTGGAACAAAAATCGCATCTCCTGCTTCAACTTCCAGATATTCTTTTTCTTTATCGGCATGATGTAAAATTAAAACAAATCTTCCTTCCGTACATAAAAAATATTCACCTCTTGGATGACCTTTGTCTATACCTCCGACTGCCATTGGCGCAAGTGAAAAAGAACCAAAGTAAATAGTGTCATCCTTGCCATAAAATCTTGCGAAACCTTCACCGCACCTGTCCATTCCTTTTATCTGCCATCTCTTTATTAATTCTGTTCTTCCCTCGTCAGCCATGAAAATCTCCCTTCTTATTTTAACTTTTTATTCACTGCAACAGTTCGGAGGACTCTGTCGCAACAATTTTTTTAATAGTTTCAAATGTAATAATATCTTAAATTTGTAAATTTAATGAAACTCCAGCCCGCCGCATATATTAATACTTTGACCTGTTATGTAATCTGACTCAGAAGAACACAGGAAGGTAACTGCATTTGCTATATCATTAGCTTCTCCAAGACGCTGATGTATCCTGCCTTTCTTCTGATCTTCAATTGCATCTTCCAGGGGAATATCTATGCCTTTCATTTTAAGAATTGTTTTTGTAGCTCCGTAGTGAAGGGGGTGAGCCTGATTTCCTGGACATATGCAATTTACGTTGATATTGTACGGCATCAATTCCTGTGCTACGCTCTGTGTAAGACCTACTACCGCAAACTTAGCGGCACAATAAGGAGCTATAAAGCCGATTCCGGTTTTTCCCGCATTGGAAGAAATATTTATTATCTTGCCTTCTTTTCTCGGTATCATAACTTTTGCCGCATGTTTCAAACCAAAAAACACAGCTTTTGCACAAAGATTCATTGTAAAGTCCCAGTCCTTTTTTTCATCTAGCTCCCAAACAGGACCCGTGGTAAAACCGCCTGCATTGTTTATCATAAAATCAAGCTTTCCAAACTCTTTAACAGCCGTTTTTACAGTATTTTCAACATCTTTTTCTGAAGTAACATCCGTATGAACAAAAATTGCTTTCTTGCCCAAATCTGTAACCATTTTTACCGTTTCTTTTCCGCCGTCGTCATTAATATCGGCAACAATTACATTTGCGCCTTCTTTCGCAAGCCTGATTGCCGTAGCTCTGCCCATATATGATGCAGCTCCGGTTACTATTGCGGTTTTACTATTTATTCCCTCTGACAACTTTGACTCCTTCCCGATTTTTATAATCTTTACAATATGCTTTCGTATAGTTCTTTAACTTCATCTTTGTCCGGTATTTTAGGACTTGCTTCAAGCATAGGTGATAAATATTTAAAGACATCTTCCACAAATACATCTATCATGTCTTTCTTTACGCCTAAGTCCGATAACTTCATATCAAGCCCGACTTCCTGTATTAATTCCTTAACAACTTCCGAACACATTCCTGCTGCTTTTTTTAGTGTTAATTTGCGTATATCACCTCCGAGGAATTCAGTTAGTTTTGCAAATTTTTCAATATTGGAAGTCCATGAATATTTAAGAACAGGTTCCAGACAAAGTGCCATGGCTATACCGTGATCAATATTAAGCCTGCCGCTCAGCACATGTCCCATTGCATGTACCAAATTAGTTCCGGAATGCTCAATCGTTATACCCGCCAGAGTATTTGCCCATGCCATTTTCTCTCTTGCAATTAAATTACTCCCATTGGCTACTGCCTCGGATAAATACCTGTTGATAATTCTAATTGAAGCTTCAGCAGTTATATCTGAAAACGGTGTTGCATTAATATTTATATATGATTCTATTGCATGCGATAAAGCGTCTATTCCCGTTGCAGCAGTTAATAATCTTGGCAGTCCTAAAGTTAATTCAGGATCAATTATTGCGATTTGGGGAATAATATATTCGCTTTCCAGAAATGATTTTTCACATGTACTCGGGTTTGTAACAACAGCCCACTTTGTGACTTCAGAACCTGTCCCGGAAGTTGTGGTAACTGCAATAACCGGATACGACTTTTCTGTTATCTGTAATGTTTCCCTATAAGGTAAATAAACATAATTCCAGATTTCTTCAGGATGTGAGGCTCTTATTGATATCGCTTTGGCAAAATCCATCGAGCTGCCGCCGCCGATTCCTATTGTATAATCACAATTTTCCCCCTTAAATATTTTAGCAGCTTTTTCAATTAAATTTGTAGTTGGATTGGGCAAAACATCTGTAAAAATTGCATATCTTATACCGGAATTATCAATAATTTCCAAAATATGGTCTAATATTTTTGAATTTTTGAGAGACGTGACAATAAACGGTTTTTTACCTGTTTTTTTTGCATAATCAGGAAGCAAATTAATTTTTCCGCATCCAAAAATTACTCTTCCTGGTAAATAACATTGAAAATTCATTTTAAACTCCTCACAGCGGTAATTTTTGATATCTATTCTTAAATCTTAAAATTTAATAAATATGAACGTTGTTCACATTTTAGTTAGAATAATAAAAAAAATTTAAACTTTTGTCAATAATAAAATGAGAATATTTTTTATTTAAGCATTGCTTTTTAGGCAGGACATATTATAAAATAAAAAAAATACGGTATTAATAATTTTTATTTATTAAATAAGATTCAGGATGGTTAATTAGCAGATGTCAAAATTAGTGTACGGAGTTCTAAATTTATTGGAAATATTCTGTAAAAACTGTTATCCCAAGGGATAACAGT
>JAMCVO010000513.1 GCA_023475715.1 Actinomycetota bacterium | reverse complement strand
TAATAATCCCAAGAACGAATGGCTTTTTGACAAAAATTGGGGAGTGGATATTGCAGTATCTTCTTCAATTATAATTGCAAACCTTATTCAGGAAGAAGTAAATCTTGGTGAAATAATCTCTATTTTGAAATTAAAGAAAGGAAATGTCTCGATTGATGAGATTAACCTGCCGGATGATGCAAGTGCCGTAGGCAGACAAATATCTCAGTTAAATTTTCCAAACAATATTCATATAATAGCTATAGTATCCGGTACAGAAGTTGTTATACCTGCGGGAGATACTTCGCTTCATGCTGGAGACAAACTTTTCATAATATCTGAAGCCAATAATAAAAACTCAATATTAAAATTACTTGGTATCAAGGAATAATCGGCTGTGTTTTAAGATCGGAAGTTGATTTCTGACTTGTTCGACATAGTCAAGGTTGATTTGACAGTACAGCAACCTTTCTTTTTTGTCTTTTTCTGCAATGATTTTTCACCATGGGCTGGCAACAAGCGAATGCCCATAAGATACATACACGTCTTTTTTGTTTCGTGCTGGTGAAGCGCAACAATCAAATCAACAGGCATTTTTGCAATTTAAAAATATTTAACTAAAATTTTTTAAAAGAAGATTGTATCAATTGTTATTTTTTTGTTAAAATAAAAAACAAAAAAATTGGGAGGAAACATGACTGAGAAACAGCTTTCGGGGGAAGTTTACTATCCTTCCGAAGGAATTTTAAAAAATGCAAATGCAAAATGTCAAAAGCTTTATTCCTTTGCAGAAAAGGATTATCTTGGCTTTTGGGAAAGTGAAGCAAATAACCTTCATTGGTTTAAAAAATGGGACAAGATTCTGGATGATTCCAATAAGCCTTTTTTTCAGTGGTTTATCAATGGAAAAACAAATATTGCATATAATTGCCTTGATGTTCATTGTGAAAATTTCAGAAGAAATAAGCTGGCACTTTTCTGGGAAGGAGAAAATGGTGATATAAGGTCTTTCTCTTATTTTGCCTTAAGGAGAGACACGTGCCGGTTCGCAAATGTTCTAAAGAGTATGGGTGTTACCAAGGGAGACAGGGTTACAATTTATATGGGAAGGATTCCCGAGGTGGTCATTGCCATGCTGGCTTGTGCAAGAATAGGTGCAATTCACTCGGTAGTTTACGGCGGTTTTTCCGTAGAAGCACTTCATGAAAGATTAGAAGATAGCCAGTCAAAGATTCTAATTGTTGCCGATGGTGCTTTTCAAAGAGGCAAAATTGTAGAGTTAAAGAAGATTGCTGACGAGGCACTCCAGAGAGCCGCAACCGTTGAGAGTGTTCTTGTAGTAAAAAGAACCGGTCAGGAAATCAACATGGAATTCGGGCGAGATATGTGGTACCACGAACTTATGCATCTTCCCATCGCAAGCAGCAACTGTGACATTGAAGAAATGGATGCCGAAGATCCTTTGTTTTTACTTTATACTTCCGGAACAACCGGTAAGCCAAAAGCTATTTTGCATACACATGGCGGCTATATGGTTGGGACATATGCAACATTAAAGTATGTATTTGACATTCATGAAGAAGACCGCTTCTGGTGCACCGCAGATCCGGGATGGATTACGGGTCACAGTTATATTGTTTATGGCCCACTATTAAATGGTGCAACGTCTTTTATTTATGAAGGTGCGCCAACTTACCCTTATCCAAACCGCTGGTGGCAGATGATTGAAAAGTACGGAATCAATATTCTTTATACGGCACCAACAGCAATAAGAGGATTTATGAGATTCGGTGATGCCTGGGTCAAGAGACACAATCTTTCTTCATTGAGATTGCTGGGAAGTGTTGGGGAACCGATTAATCCTGAAGCATGGAGATGGTATTATAAAGTTGTAGGCAGAGAACGCTGTCCCATTATGGATACCTGGTGGCAGACGGAAACCGGCATGTTTATGATTACTTCAATGCCATGCACTCCTCTCAAGCCAGGGTCCGGGACAAAACCTTTTCCTGGTTTGCAAATGGATATTGTTGATGAAGAGGGAAATTCTGTAGCCACTAATGACGAGGGTTATCTTGTTATCAAAACTCCATGGCCTGCAATGCTTAGAACAATTTGGAATAATTCTGATGCATATGTTCAACAGTACTGGAGCAAGTTTCCCGGTATGTATTTGACTGGTGATTCTGCAAGAAGGGATGAAGATGGATATTACTGGATTATCGGCAGAGTGGACGATGTTATAAAAGTTTCAGGTTACCGGCTGGGTACAGCGGAAATTGAAAGTGCACTTGTCAGCCATCCTTCAGTTGCTGAAGCTGCTGCAATTGGGCTGCCCCATGAAATTAAAGGTAATGCAATCCATGCTTTCGTAATATTAAGGACAGGCTATGAAGAAACTGATAAACTAATAGAAGATTTAAAACAGCATGTCGGGCATGAAGTTGGGCCAATTGCAAAACCGGAACAAATCGAAGTGGTTGATTCGCTGCCAAAAACGCGCAGCGGTAAAATAATGCGAAGAGTTTTAAAAGCACATGCTTTAGGGATTGACCCTGGAAATATCAGTACTTTGGAAGAATAAATAAACAAGTCAGTTGGGGCATATTCTGCGCAAGCGGCTATCAATTTGTCATCGCTTAAGATGTAATTATTGTGTTATTTATCGGTAATTTTATATTGAATAGTGTCCCTTCTCTGGGTACGCTTTTAACTTCAATAGAACCCTCATGAGAATCTACGATCCATTTGACAATTGATAGACCTACGCCTGAACCTTCACTGTTCCTCGTATAATCAGTTTTATAAAATCTGTTAAATATTAGCGGTAAATCTTTTTCAGGTATTCCAATACCGCTGTCTTCTATGGATATTTTTGCATAATAGTTATCTTTGGTAATTTTAATTTTTACAAATCCGTTATTTTTATTAAATTTGATTGCATTACCAATTAAATTAATTAAAAGACTTGTAATCAAAAGCTGGTCTGCATTTATTTTTAAGCTGTCATCGGTTTCAAAAAAGAATTTTATGTTTCTTCGTTTTGAAACATTTTTAAAGGAATTTATAACATCTTCAGTTATGACCTTTAAGTCTATTGTTTCAATATTCAGATTATTGATGTTTTCATCGCTCCAGGCCAAAAACAAAAGTTGAGAAATCAGATTATCCATTTTTCTATTTTCTTTGAGTATGTTTCTAAGTGTCTTCTTATAAATTTTTAAATCTTTATTACTCTTTAATGCTTCTTCTGCATTAACGAAAAATGAAAC
>JAMCVO010000361.1 GCA_023475715.1 Actinomycetota bacterium | reverse complement strand
GTTGATAAAATTGAAAATGCAATATTAGAAAGATTGAATTGTCCATTACCATCTTGTGCGCATGTTCAGGTCCTTTTTGTTTATTTATATCAAAATCGTCATATGCATAGCTCCAGAAAACTGTTTTATACCCCAATTCCTTTGCCGCTGCCAAAACCTTTTCACTGTATTCGCCTCTTGGCGGTCTCATATACTTGAAGCCCTTGCCTGTAAGCGGACCAAACTGCTTTTCAAGTCCGTAAAGTTCATTTTCCAGGGAAGCATCACCAAGGGTTGGAAGGCTGGGATGACTGATTGTATGGTTTCCGACCAGATGACCCTCTTCCAGCATCCTTTTGACCAGGTCACCATGCTCTTTTATATAGGGACCGGTCACGAAAAACAAAGACTTAACCTTATCTTCTTTTAGTGTATCAAGTATTTTTATGGTATAACCGTTTTCATAGCCCTCATCGAATGTTAAATAAACAATCTTTTTTGTCGTATCTCCAATATAAATACCGCCGTATTTTGTAATAAGCCTTTGGGCAATCGATGGAATACCGGGTGTCTTATGCTGTCTGTTAAGCGCAATCCACCAGGCATACTTTGTATTGTCAAGCTTATCCAATATTTCAAAATTCATTATCTGGCTCTTAAACTGCCTGGTTTCAGGCTGCAAAGACATTACCTGCTTTGTATTGCCTTTATTGAAATTAGTCTCCGGCCCAGTCCCGGGAATTTTCATTGTCCTGTCTTCAGTCGAAACATTATCAGGTGTTTTGACCAGGCTATCCGTAACCCTGCCTCCGACCTGCACGCTTCCACAACCTGCAACCAACAGGAAAACGACCGCACAACCGATAATTTTAACTGTTAACATAGAATTCTCATCCTTTGTAAAAAATAATCTTATACCTAACAGGGCATTATTATTCTGAATCCTGACTACTGAATTCTGACTACTGTTTGCAGCTTCGCTGCGGTATGATTTTATTTAATAATTTTGCCCGCATCTCTTCCTTTATACAGTACCCTTCTAACTTCCATAACATCATCAATAACCACATAATAAATTGTAAAATTTTCTACATAAATTCGATAATAGGGATTCTTCCTTTTTCTATTTGACTGAAATGGCTCAAAAGATAATGGACAATTCAATCTTTCTAATATTGCATTTTCAATTTTATCAACTAGCATCATTGCACTATGCGGATTATGAAGTTTAAACACAATGTAATTTACAATCTCATTAAGGTCTTCTTCATATCTGGAAATGTATCTCAGCGTATATTTACCGTCCTGCATTAATTCTCGCCCTCACCCTTGAAAAGACTTCATCATGTGTATATCTTATATCGGTTGAATCCGCCTCTCTATCAGCTTCATCAAGTTTAAGTTCTATATCATCCGTTAATTCCGCATATTTTTCGAGACTTAGCACTACCATAGACCCATAACCATTTTTTGTTAAGTATACCGGTTGACCTTCTCTAACAACTATATCTTCAATCTCCGGAAACTTATTTCTTAAATCTGAAACAGGTCTAATCTGAATCATGTTTATCACTCCATCGCATGTTTTGTTATCATAATTATATCTCTATTTTATCATTATATCAATAGTTGGACCTCGAATTTTACAAAAAGTGTTTAAAAATTTAAAGGAAATAGCTGTAGTCTCAAACTTTGTTTTTTACCATATCTTCAAAGGTTATATCGGTATTATACTTGAGCATGGCATCAATAATTTCCTGTTCAGTATACACTCCCATCACCTTTAAATTATCATCAAGCACATAAATTATATGAAACCTGTCAAAATCCATGTTTTTTATGACTTCTCCAAGCCGCATCGATTTTATGACAACAAGATCTCTAGCCTGATAAATACCTTTCTTCAATAGCCTTGAGCGCCTGTAAATGACACTTTTAATGTTCATCAATGCTGCCTCCGTCTTTTCCATTTTAATTGTTATAAGCACATAGATTCCGACTAATAAAACACTAAAATTATATATATTTCCTGTTAGCTGAATAATTCCTGCAAATATCAAACCCAACGCTAAAAAAAAAGATATCTTATACATTATACTGCCGGCTTTGCTGCTGCCTGTTTTAAACGCCAGAATCTCTCTTATTATCCTTCCTCCGTCCAGGGGAAGGACAGGTATCATGTTAAAAATACCGAGACAGATATTTACAAGTATAAAGAAGTCGGTGTAATAGGTCCTGCCAGGATTGTGCCTACCGGCTGAAATAACTATTGCGGCCAGTAATGCGTTAACTGCCGGGCCGCATGCATAGATTGCCAGATTTCTCCACGCGCTGCTGTTTTCGCCTGACAGGGATGCATTCAGACCGGCAGGAAGTAGTTTAACATAATGCAGCTTTCTACCCAGAAGCAAAGCTGATATAATATGGCCTGCTTCATGTAGAATTATGGAAATGAGAATCAATATGTATTCCGTCAAATAACCTGTGATAATCATGACAGGCAGTACTGCCAGAAAAAAAGGGTCAACCTTAAGCCTGATATTCTTCACTTATTTTGATACCTTTATAAAATTCAATGGGTTTTGGGGCTTTCCATCCTTCCATATTTCAAAGTGAAGATGGGGTCCTGTAGAACTCCCTGTATCGCCAACTTTTGCTATAATATCTCCCTTTTTCACCTTTTGACCTTTTTTTGCAATAAGCTGTGAACAATGGGCATAAACCGTCACATACCCGTCAGGATGCCGGATTTTAATATATTTACCATAGCTTTTTTCAACCCCTGATACTAAAACATCACCACTTTGTGAAGCTTTTATCGGATCACCGTTATTTGCCTCAATATCAATTCCTTTGTGGAATTCTTTTGCTTTCGTTTCAGGATGAATTCTTTCACCAAAGGGAGAGCCAAGCTTACCGTTTGCAGGAGTTATGAACAACCCTCCTTCAAAGCTCTTTATATTATCTGCTCCTTCCCCGTTTATAATCGATGCATCACCTGATGTATCATCTACTATACTGCTTTCCTGTCCTGTTTGTTCAACAGCCGCCGGAACTGTTTCCTCATTGCTCCCCTGTGAGTATCCGCTATAATCGATGCTCCCGCCTGCTGAGTCGGTATCTTCACTTAAACCTGCATTTGCAGGTACCGCAGCTTCATTGGACCCGGTGCTGTCCGTATTCCGGCTTTTTTTGTCAAGCACCCTGTTTATAAGTCCTGCAACACTGCTATAAACACTTTTCGGTTCAATGTTTTGAAAAAGAACTGCCGTA
>JAMCVO010000666.1 GCA_023475715.1 Actinomycetota bacterium | reverse complement strand
GTATAGATTGGAAAGGGAATTTTGAAAAAGGAATTATTAGTGAGTTTACTTTTGGATATCAGTTTAAGAAATGGAATGTAATAAGTCAATCTATTAACTAAGTATCTTATGGATACCCACGAAGGCGTGTTTTGGACCTTAATTACCTTAAATCCGACTTTAGCTAAAAATTTAACAATGTTATTGGTATTAAAATAATAGATGTGCTCGCCTTTTTTATAATGGTACCAGTATCCTCTTAAGAGTCTTTGTGATAGGCTGGTAGCGTTAGGGGTAGTTATGAATAGCAGGCCTTGGGGTTTTATAAGTTTGGCAATTTGTTTAAGTTCAGTTGCAGGATTTTGGTAATGTTCAATAACGTCTTGTAAGGTGACAATATCGAATTTAATCTTTTTGTATAATTGCGATATATTCTTAGAGCTCTTGACTCTCTTTACATTTAATCCTTTTTTTAAGCATTCATTAATTGCATAATTGGAAACATCAACACCTATAACATTTCCCAGATTAAATTCTTGCGATACTTTTAAAAAGTCTCCGCAAGCGCAACCTATATCTAATAGGCTAGGCTTCTTTTGTTTAATAAAACTTTTAATATTTTTGAGACGATGCTTAAAAGTTAATTTGTTTACTACGGAATCTTCATAATAATTATAGTAACCGCCTTTGATGTGTGTATCAGTAAAGTAATTTTTGTTATATATGGATAAATATGAATTAATTGAGTAACTTTTTTGGTCAAATAACAGTTTGCAATTTGAGCATTTAGCTAGCTGATAATCAGGACTGATTAAAATTCTACTAAAATTATTGGAATTGCAAATTATACAGGATTTGCCGGATATCATTTTATGATCATTGCAATTTTATACTAATAAGTCAATGTAGAGGTGTTATACTGTGATGGTGTCTAAGCTTTTAAAATTGAGATTAAGTTTCGGTTTATGGTTTTTATTAATTTTAATTTTTTTAGGCCTTAATTTGTCCCATTTGTTGGAATTTACCCCAATTTGGCCTGATGAGTCGATTTTTGGAGATGTGGCATTTAATCTTTTAAAAATGGGTCAAATTAGTACAGAACTTTGGAAAGGTATCTTTCTGGGTGTTACCCAACATGCGTTTTGGTATCCTCCAATTTTTTTCTATTTATTGGCTTTTTGGTTTAGAATTTTTGGCTTTTCTATTATATCTCAAAGATATCTCTCACTCTTTATTAGTATCTTATTCATTACTATTTTCTTTATTTGTTCTAGGTTTCTTATTGGTAAAGAGATTCCGAAACTATCAAAAACAAAGGTTTCATTATTTTCTTTTTTGGGTTCATTGTTTTTGATAGTAGATCCTACCTTTTTAAGGTCTGCCACTATCAGCCGGCCAGAAATTTTAGTCCTTACTTTAGTAACTTGCTCAGCGATGTTAGTTATTAAGTTCCTTGATTCTAAAATAAAAGCTCCTTTAAAAATAATATTAATGGTAATCAGCGGGCTGCTTATTGGCATATCCATGCTCATACACTTTTTGGCCGGAATATTTTTCCTTTCTTTTGTACTTTACTTGATGTTTCTTTCTCCAAAAAAAATCATCTCAGAGAAGAGATATTATTTTATTGTAGCGGCCTTAGTGCCAATCGTGATTTGGATTCTAACTATTTTACCTGAGTTAAATATTTTAAGAAGCCAGTTAGGAGTGGTTGCGCAAGGCAGGAATTTGACCCCTAATTGGTTAAATCTTTCATTTACTGTTTTGCCTCCGTTGCATCGAGCGGTTTTCTTGATTTATTTAATTATTACTTTAACTTTTTTTACAATTTGTCTACTAATAAAAAAAAGTAACTTAATATTAATTGGTCTAATTTTAGGAGCCTCATGGATATTTGCCTACTATGGTCAAATTGAATGGTATGCAGTATACATTACACCCCTTATTTATTTGACCTTAATTTTAATGCTGGTTCTTTTAAATAATTATAAAAAAATCATCTTTTTTAAAGACCTAAAATTCTTACCAACTTCAATTTTAGTAGTTTTATTTTTTATAGATCTGAATAATTATATTAATTATGCTACAGATTCGGCTGATAAGTCTTACTTAGAAGTAATGAAAAGTGTTAGAACTGTAGTTCCGCCTGGTAAAACTGTTTTTTTATCGAGTATCCCTGATATGTATTATGCGTTTAAATCTGATGCTAATTATAAATTATATGAGACTCCAATGGCTAAAACAGAAAAAGGTGATTTCGAAGATTTGTTAGCCAGCCTAGACTATGTTGTACTAAATATGCGGATTTCTGATTCATTCACTGGTAATATGTTGTATGAGTACTTAAAGGAAAATGCTGCAGAAACAATAAAAGTTAGCAGTGGTGGTTATAGTGTGTTTGTGTACAAACTCAAACGCAAAAATTAGCCAAAATACCTTGACAAGTAATTTGTTTTATATGAATAATGGATTAATGAAGTAACTTTATATGGAAAAAAAGCTGCCCCCCTTCACTAATAAACGCGGTTTTACCCTAATTGAACTTTTAGTTGTTATTACAATAATCGCGATTTTGTCAATGGTTGCCGTAGTCACCTATGCAGGGGTTCAAAAGCAGGCACGAGATTCTAAAAGGAAACAAGATATCCAGGCAATGCAAAAGGCTTTAGAAGCCCATTATAATGATACGTCTTGTGGAGCTGTTCCGACTTCTGCTCAACCGTATTGCCAGATTACTGATACTACTGCTACAGTTTTGTTTGCAAATGGCTCTATTCCTGCTTACCCATCTAACCCAGATGGTACAAGCGCTTATAGCGGAATTCCGACTTCGGCTGGCAGTAATTTTACTCTCTGCGCTAAATTAGAAAATTCTACGGGTAATTACTCCGATCTAGGTAGTACGGCTGTGAGTGGTAATAGCGGTAGTTATTTCTGTTTAAAGAGTCAACAATGAATCATGGATTGCAAAAGAATAAAGGTTTTACTCTTATTGAGTTACTTATTACGCTAACTATTATTGCAGTACTTTCAGCTATTGGTTTAGTTGCTTTTTCTTATGTTTTAAAACAAGGTCGGGATTCAAAAAGGCAGTCAGATTTAAGGGCCATACAATCAGCATTGGAGCAATATTATAGTGATCAAGGTTCTTATCCGACTGCGAGTATTACAAGTGGGGTTAATGGTTTAGATACTGTTTTAGGTCAGTCTACGCCAGCTCCTTTTACCAGTAATATTGGCCGGCCATTACCTTCACCGAAACCACTATAGTTTGC
>JAMCVO010000448.1 GCA_023475715.1 Actinomycetota bacterium | reverse complement strand
GACATAATACTGCTGCATCACCACTATCAAAAATATAATCTCCAGCAGTACTTGATGAAGCATTAAATACTAAATTTTCTCCAGTTCCTTTATAAGTCATTTTAAAATAATCAACATTATCATAACCTAAAGTAAAATTCACATCATGTGATAAACTTCTAATGTCTAAATCTGCTATTGGTGTAAAATTCCCAATACCAACTTTACCATTTGTAATAGTCATTGCATAAACAGCATCACCAGGGAATAATCCATTCGCAGTTCCATTGCTAGTGTAGAAATCAATTGCATTATTAGATGCAGCAGTATTATGTCTTGTGTGTATAAACTGAGGATACTGTCCAGTTGTTGTCCAACCTAAAGCCAGACTTGCAGTTGTAAAACCTCCAGAATTATCGCCGCCGGTTAAATGTAATTTTGCAGCTGGTGCTGAAGTTCCTATTCCAACCATATTAGAAGAATCATTCAATGATAAAAGTACAGTATCACTAACTTGAAAATCTAAAGAATCTCTATTTGCTTCTATATCATAATAATTACCAACTAATGCTGAATCAAATCTTAAAATAGGAACACCAGATGTTCCTCTTATTTTAGCTAAAATTCCAGAGGTTCCAGTTATCACTAATCTTCCAGAAACATTCAAGTTAGTAAAATTGGCATTTGTATCATTCATTAAATAAGTTCCATTTGCTATCGCTGATGTTACTGCACCAACAGTTGTTTGATTATATGCCCATAAAGCAACACTAGTTCCATTCATAACATAAACATCATTTGAAACATTTATATTTCCTTGAACATCCAATTTCTGATACGGAGTTCCAGTACCAACACCAACATTTCCATCTCCACTGTTAACATAAAGTGTTCTTTCATTCACATCCAGAGTTCCATTGATTTGAGCATTTCCTCCTAAAAATAAATCTCTCCATCTCATAGAAATATTTCCAACATCAAATTCGCTATCAAAAAGAGAATAGGGAAATAAACTTCCATTAATTGCAAGATTAGTAACTCTCAACCCAGAAATATTTACAAAGTAAGCAGTCTGTGCAAAAATATCTCCACCCTGAATTGTAAATCCTCCAACCTGCCACCCACCATTAAAATCAACAGTTCCTCTAGGAGTAAAATTCAAATAAGTGGTATTAGCAATCGCAGAAAAAGACGATAATGCAGGAGAGGTCTGATTGTAATTATATAAAAAATTTGTTATATTCGTAATGTCAACATAAGTCTGATTAGCAGAACCAATTTGAGTATAAGATGCATTTGCTATTGCTGATGTTATAGCATCTGCAGTTGTCTGATTATAATTGTATAAAAAATTTGTTACATTAGTTATATCGACTATAGTTTGATTAGCAGAACCAATTTTAACATAAGTATTATTTGCAATCGCAGAAGTTGGAAATGCTAATTGTTGTATATTCGCCGTAGAGTTAACAGAACTAATTCTATCAACAATCTGATCAATTATTGAATCTAAAAACTGATTTAAGAAATTTGTTCCAGTTGATTTGTTAACAGCATAAGTTTGAATATTTGTTGCATTGCTCAGATCAATACTAGCAGCCAAATGTGTCTGATTTATTCCCTTAGCATCAATATCACTACCATTAATATTTCCAAAAGAAGACTGAAAAACCTGTCTTGTCTTTCCTCCAAAAGTAAATGGTTCCCCATTAACATAAATTTCCATGTAGTAAACTTTTCCATATTCTAAATCCAATTCAACACTTGCATTTCCAAGCATCACATCATATTTTCCATTTGTAATATTATTATTAAAATCAGTTCCAGAATCATAAACTAAATTTCCAGCCGCATAAGAATCATAAATTTTAACGCTCAAATTTCCAGAAGCTAAATTTACCCCAGCTTGCTGAACATTTCCTTGTAAAGCCATCAAATCTTTTGTAGCAAGAATAAAAGGTATACTTATTATTATAAATATAATATATATTAACAAATAAGCTTTTTTAATCATCATAACTTCCTCTTTTAATCACTATTTTCAGGTAAAAATCCTTTTTAAATATTTCCAAGCAAAAAATACCAATTTAAGACGATAAAACCTGTAAGTAAAACTTTACCGTACAAAAACGTTTAAATAAAGCAAGATATAATTATTAACATGAATGTAATAACAGAAGAAAAGTTGAAAAAATACTTTGCAACAACTGAAAAAGCTTTAGAAAAAGTGCGAGTTAAAGTAATTAAAGGTAAAGAAAAACAAGCAAAAGAAATAATTGACATGGCTTCTAATTATATTTCAGATGCACATTTCTTTCACAATAAAAAAGATTTTGTAAATGCTTTTGCAGCTCTGAATTATGCACATGGGTGGATTGATTCAGGAGTTAGATTAGGAATTTTCAATGTGAAAGATTCCAAATTGTTCACAATAAAATAAGATTTAAAAAGATAAAGTTCTATATAATCGAATGAAAAGAGGTTTGTCAGAAATAATAGCATCTGTGATTTTTATTCTTCTTGCAATTATTGCTGTTGGTATCTTGTGGGCGATAATCAGCAATGTTCTTAACAAGAGCAAAGACAATGCATCTTTAGATACTTTGTTAAGCAGTGCAGAAATAGTAGAGGCACAAACAAAAGAAATTCCTAATGGAGTTTCAATAACAGTAAAAAGAACTATGGGGGAAGGAAACATTTCTTTAAAATTTATTCTAGAAAACGGAACAAAAACAATTGAATATATTGCTCCTCAACAACTGAAAGAGCTTGAAACAAAAACATATACCATCTCAGTTTACCCCAACTTAGGATCAATAGATAAAATCACACTAATTCCGTTTATTTATCAAAACGACAAACCAAAATACATTAAACAAACAGATACTCAAACAACAAGCATAATTTACTATGAAGGTAATAGTGGAAATTGTGTTGACAGTGATTTCAGTAAAGATACACTAGAACATCAAAAAGGATTTGAAATTTATAAAAAAGGTACAGTTACTCACAATGGAAACCAATACATCGACGTTAAAACAATTAATGGAATAGTTCAATCCACTATTAGAGAATATTATTGTGAAAATGATATTATGGTTTCAATGTTGGTTGAGTGCCCACCAAGACTAACTCCAAATAGCATCGCACCAGAGGGGTATTGCAATCAACAAGGTTCTGACATTTAAAATGAAAAAAATAATAGTTCTAAGTTTGAATATTTGTTGCATTGCTCAGATCAATACTAGCAGCCAAATGTGTCTGATTTATTCCCTT
>JAMCVO010000522.1 GCA_023475715.1 Actinomycetota bacterium | reverse complement strand
TCCCGCAAGAGGCATTGGAAGAATATTTTAAAAGCCCTATTTTTGTAAACATTCATGATACGGAACCCCCGTTAAGATTAACCAAACCGGAAGGTGCTTTAATTGAAGCAATGATGAAATATAATTTAAGCATCTATATTCTTCCCATGCCTCTTGCGGGAATATCATCTCCCATATATCCTACTGCCGCTGCTATCATTGGAGCTGCAGAGATACTTGGAGTATGGACAGCAGTTAAAGCAATCAATGAGAATAACCCTGTTGAAGCCAGCTGTGTATCAGGAGTGTTAAATCCGCAGAGCGGTGCTGCGAGTTTTGCTACTCCTGAGACTGTAATGATAGATTTGGCAGTTGCACAGCTTTTCAGACAAAAGTACGGTATTCCATGCGGGACAGGACTTGGTTTAATAGATGCTCCTGTACCTGGATCACTTTCCATATTTGAAAGAACATTTAAAGCTATGGCATCTGCGCTTATAGGGGAACCTTCATTTGCAGCAGGATTAATCGGCGGAGGAGTGGTTTTTTCGATGGAACAGGCAATTATTGATCTTGACATTGCTGCCTGCCAGAGCAGATATGCAAGAGGTATTGGCGGGGATGAATTTTCCGATTCGCTTGAGCTTATAAGAGATAAAGGTATAGGAGGTCTCTTTATAGACACTGATCATACTGCCAGAAATTTCAGAAATTATCTGACAATGACAAGAGTTATTAAAAATCTGAAAAGCACCAGTGTTGAAGAAGCTGCTAAAAATGATCCCGTAGATTTAGCTCATGCAGAGTGCCTTAATATCTTAGAATCAACCCCTCCTTACTCTATCGAAGAAGATAAAGCTAAAGAAATTGATAAATTAGTTAAGAGTGCTGAAAAAGAGCTGGCTTCTTTAAAGGGAGCTATGGAATAAGAAAGGAAATATAGATGTCTCGGAAACTTAAAAATCCTTCAATAAAAGACATTGCAAGGGAAGCGGGAGTTGCAATTTCTACGGTTTCTTATGTGGTAAACAACAAAGATCTTGTTGCCGATAAAACAAAAAAAAAGGTTTTGAGAGCAATAGATAAACTTGGTTATAAGCCCAATTTTATAGCCCGAAGTTTAAGGACCAGAAAAACGAATACAATAGGAGTAATTGTTTATGATATTTCAAATCCATTTGTAGCGCAGATCGTAAGGGGCATGGAAGAGATTGTAAAGATGAGAGGTTACATAATGGTTCTGGGCTGTACATTTAACGACTCATCCGAAGAAAAAAGACAAATAAATGTAATGATTAACCAGTTTATAGATGGTCTTTTAATAGTCAGCGGCTCAGACAATGAAAAGATGTATAAAAAAATAATAACAAAAAAAATACCGCTCGTTTTTGTGGACAGAGAGCTGGAAAAATTTCCAAGTACCAGTGTTATTATTGACAATGTCCTGGCAATGGAAAAAGCAGTAGACTATCTTTCTTCAATCGGGCACAAGGAAATAGGCTATATTTCTTATCCTCTGGGAAATCAGACAACCATAAAGCAAAGATATGCAGGATATATTAAAGGTCTTGAAAAAAACAATCTTTGCTATAATCCGGATTATGTTGTCATAGATGAGAGATTTACGGATAAAGAACTAGAAGGCAAGGATATGGACATTACATTTAATATCATGCAGGAATTCATTAAAACAAAAAAACTTCCTACGGCATTTATTACAATTTCAGATATCATAGCGTACGGTCTTATAAAAGCTCTTAAGGAAAACAATTTAAAAGTACCCGAGGATGTATCGGTTGTAGGTTTTGATAATATTATATTTGATGATTACATATCTCCGCCTCTTACAACGGTAAAACAACCTAAAAAATTGATGGGAATTACCGGTATGAATCTTCTCCTGGATATAATAGAAGGCAAGAATATAGAAAATAAGAGAGTTGTTTTACCTGCTGAAATAATAAAAAGGCAATCAGTTAAGTCAATCTCCGCAAAATAGGTACTCACGCATTGAAGTGTGTGGAACTCTCCCCTTATAGGCTATCAGAAAATTTTACTTGGTTTATAACTTTATGCTCATCTTTTTCAAAATACCAATACTCATTTATATTATTTAAAGAAATCTTCCTGTTTAATTTTCTCGCCAGGTTTTATATTCAGGAAATTTTTTTCATCAAAATCACACCTGATTAACTTTTCAATGAATTTTAACGAACCTTCTACCTCCTCAAGGGTTATTTCCCTTTCAAGGACTTCATTCAAAAAAATAATCATATCGGATACAAATTTTCTGTGCTGTTCATTCAGGTCATTATTGTTTATAAGAAGTATTCTCTTATAATTTTTTAACATCTCTGTCACCAAGAATCTGGCCATTGTTTCGTCATATTTTTTTAAACCGTATCTTTTCCTGCCTCTTAACCATTCATGGGGTATTTTATTTTCCCTTCCTGTCCATAAAAGATAGCCCCTGTAAGGATCTCCGCCAAATTCTATCCATCCTTTACAGAGATAGTATGTAGCAGGGTCTTTCCGGAACTCTTCGATGTATCTTTCTTTTGAACCAAGAAACAGGCTTATGCAGTCGTCTACTTTAGGAATGACTATCTCATGGTTTTTGGAGACAAGATTCATTACACCATTGCTGCAGAGTCCATAACCCAAAATTATTCTTCCATATTCTCTGCCGGAATCTATTTTATCTATCTCTTCCTGCAGTTTTTTCCTCATCAAGTCCGGTGTATTATGCAGCTGCTGTTCCATAAATATAAAATCCATATTATTAAGGCTTTTCTTTTCTGCAATCTCCATGAAATCACTTTTCATTACATCACATATAATAGCAATATTTTTCATTATTTCTCTTGTGTAATAAGATAACTATTTTTCTTTATATATTTAATATTTTAAAATTTATTATGTTTGCTACAGCTTACCTTTTCAGATTGTAATGACTTATAATAGCAAATATTTATCCTAATTACTAATGGTCATAATGGTATAAAGAAAAATATTGTTGGCATCAATAAATTTGATTTGATTTCTATTCCTGGCGGACCTATCTTTATACTGGAAAATAAACCTGTTTTAATGGAACAGGTAGAGCTTCTTATAGAGGAACACAAAATTTTAAGCATTGTACTTATTTCTCATGAATTTAGAAAACTGCTGTTAAGGAAAAATAAGTTTTAAAACTAGATATCTCACTTATTCTTATTAATTGTGTCAATGACTTTGATAAAACTGCCGCATACCGCGCCTGCAAAAAAATAAAGTC
>JAMCVO010000722.1 GCA_023475715.1 Actinomycetota bacterium | reverse complement strand
TGAAAACGGTGGTCTGATTAAATAATGGGATATAAAAGTAATTTCAAAATTTAAATTCATTATGATTGCTTGAAAATCAGACTACCGTTGAAAGAAAAGTCTTAAATTTAAAAAATAAGAATTAAAAACCAATAATAAATAAAATTTAGAGACCAGAAACAAGCATTAATGAAAGCTAAGAGAAGAAACATAAGAGAAATAATCCTTTATCTGCTGCCGGCGCTAATAGTCATCGGTTTTGTTTTCTTTTTCCCCATAATAAAGGTAATACAATATAGCTTAAACAGAGTTAATCCTAAATCATTGATATTTATCGGCTTGACAAACTATAAAATATTATTTACTGACAATATTTTTCTTGCAGGATTAAAAAATAATATTATTTTGCTTGTTGCCGTACCAATAATAATAATTCTATCAGTATTCTTTGCTATCCTACTTTTTGAAAAAATGAGAGGCTGGAAGTTTTACAGATTCGTACTTTTTTTACCATACATATTAGCCATTCCGGTTGTCGGAGTGGTTTTCAGTTATATATTTCAATTAAACGGAGTCTTAAATTTTCTTCTGGAAAAGGTTGGTCTTAGATTTTTAACGGCAGATTGGCTCGGTTCTTCAAATTGGGCATTATGGACGGTAATGTTTGTGATTATATGGAAAGAACTCGGGTTTGGGATTGTTCTGGTTTTCGCAAGACTTATGAGTGTTCCGAAAGACCTATATGAAGCAGCGGAAATTGACGGAGCCAATTGGTTCAGAAAGCATATTCATGTAACAATACCGCAAACCAGAAATGTTGTTTCATTTCTAACAATTATTACAATTATTACAATGCTTTCATGGGTATTTAATTACATATATGTCATGACAAGCGGTGGTCCAGGCACCTCAACCATGGTAGCTGAATACTATATTTATCAGACAGCTTTCAGATATAACAATATGGGATTAGCTTCTGCAGCATCAGTAATTCTTTTCATAATCACATTCATTTTTGTAATAGTTCAAACAAGAATTAGAGGAAGAGAAGAAGTAGATTAAATGAAAAAAAATATACAAAAAGAATTAAAAATTAGAAAAAATTATTTTGCCTTTTTCGGAAGACAATTTTTATTGATAGTACTTACAATTATTTCCTTATATCCCGTAGTATTTATGATAATGACAGCATTAAAATCTCAGGAAGAATATGTATTTAATAAATACAGTTTGCCTAAAGCTATTTCCTGGAATAATTTTTATGAGGTATTCATTGGGAAGAATTTTGAACAGTGGTTTATAAATTCAATATTGCTTACGGTTGGTTCTATAATATTATCGCTCGCACTGGCAATTTTTGCATCATATGCTCTTTCAAGGTACCAGTTTAAAATAAGAGATGCAATTTTAAATTTTGTAATCTCTCTTATGGTTATTCCACCAGTTATAATGGTTATTCCGCTGTTTGTTTTTATGTCTAAAGTAAAGCTAATTAACTCGATCCCGGGTGTTGTATTGATTTATACAGGGTTAACTCTTCCTTTTTCAATTTACTTATTAACAACTTTTTTCAGGTCTATTCCACAGGCTATTTTGGATAGCTCCTATATTGATGGCTGCTCCTCATTTAGGACTTTAACAAGTATTGTTATGCCTCTTTCCATGCCTCCGATTATTACACTTATTGTTGTCAATTCACTCTGGGTCTGGAATGAACTTATGATTGCCCTTATATTCTTACAAAAAGATGAACTAAAAACATTAATGGTGGGGATAACTGTATTTAAATCGAGATATAATGTTAATATCCCGCTGACAATGATGGGCCTTTTTGTTATTACAATACCTATGATTGCCCTTTACTTGTTTGGCCAGAAGTATTTTGTTCAGGGGCTTATTTCAGGTTCACTGGAGGAATGATTTTATCTCCGACAAATTATATAACTTAAAAGAAATGAGCAAATTTCTGTATTATTAAATAAATATTTTTAAAAAAACAGACGTTTGAGCAAGGCGTCCTAATGTAATTTTTAAATATTATATAAAAAATATTTATATCTAAAGTGAGGTAAAATGAGGTTAAATGGTAAGGTAGCTTTAATAGTTGGTTCAACATACGGTATTGGTAAAACAATTGCAGAATTTTTTGCCCAAGAAGGTGCAAAAGTAGTTATATCAGGACGATCCGACGATAAAGGTGAAGAAGTTATGAGGACGATAAAGAAAAATGGCGGAGAAGCTTCCTTTTGTCATTGCGATGCCGGCATTTCAGATGAGATAAATAATTTAATCAAATTTGCAATTAAAAAATATGCAAGACTGGATGTGTTAGTCAACAATGCACTCTATTTACATCCTTTAGAACTTTCAGCTGATATTGTGGAGAAGGAATGGGACAAGACTATAAATGTGATATTGAAAGGTACTTTTATGGCATGCAAATACGCTATTCCAGAAATGATAAAAAGTGGAGGAGGATCAATAATTAACATAAATTCAATCGGTGGGGTCTTGGGCCTAAAACTACATACAGGATACAATGCTGCAAAAGGTGGAGTTATTAACTTAACAAGAGGAATGGCTTTGGATTATGGTTCTCAGCAAATAAGAATTAATGCTATTTGTCCTGGAATAATTGCCACACCGCATACCCAGCATGAAATAGCAGACAAAAAAATTCGTGAATCTCTTTTAAAAAAGTGTGTTGTTGGCCGAATTGGAAAGCCTGAAGATGTGGCCTATGCTGCTCTTTACTTTGCTTCAGATGAATCTTCTTTTGTCACAGGTGCTGTGCTTATGGTTGATGGAGGATGGAGTGCTATAGGAAACAATGAGAATAATGTTTATGATTTTTAAGACTTATTAAAACATTGAATGAAATAAAAATGAAACTTAATAAAGATATTGACTAAAGATATACGAATTTAAAGGAGGATAATATGCAACTGGAGAATATGAAAGTCTTAAACGAAAAAGAGATAGAACTAATCCATGAAAATTCTATAGAGATTTTGAAAAGATCTGGAATAGAAATATTAAGCTCAAAAGTAGCCGAAATGTTAAACCAGTATGGATGCATGGTTGAAAATAAACCTGAAGGATTTTTAGTAAAATTTGATAGTGACCTTGTAACAAGGTCACTATCAAAATGCCCGGAAGATATTAATCTCTATAATCGAGATGGAAGTAATAGTTTTAAATTGTCTCAAGATAAAATAAATTTTGGAAGTGGCCATAATGCGATATTCGTACAAGATTATGATACAAATATTCGAAGAAG
>JAMCVO010000627.1 GCA_023475715.1 Actinomycetota bacterium | reverse complement strand
AAAGAAAATTAGCAGATTGTTCATATATTTTCCATATGTACCATTTAGAATGGTCAGTATAATAACTATTGCTGCCTGCCACAGAAACTGCGACCATCCCAATTTTATTTTTGTTTCCTGTGCAGATGGCATTTACATATACTTTTTAACATATTTTTCTCTTTTACCTCCTTTCATTCTCGGGACGCTAAGATAATTCTTAGCGTTCAATTATTTTAAAATGAGCAATGTGTACTAAATTATGTCTTGATTAATTTACCTGATCTGCGATTTCCATACCAAGTGTTCACTTGAACATTCTTTCATTCGTATATTGACAACAGTATTAGAAGGGAATATAATATATATGAACATTTATTCATATATTCATCCTATTATGATTGAGGGGGAGAAAATGAACGATAATAACAATGAGACCTACAAATGTGATATTACTGTAATCCATGAGGATATAGTTTACAAGGTCCGGGAAAACATGCCGCAGGAAGAGAATCTTTATGACTTGGCAGAGCAATTTAAAGTGTTTGGCGATACTACAAGGATTAAGATTCTCTATGCTTTATTTGCTTCAGAGATGTGTGTATGCGACTTAGCCTTTCTCCATAACATGACACAGTCCGCTATATCCCACCAGCTTAGGATTTTAAAGCAGGCGAGGCTTGTTAAATTCAGGAAAGATGGCAAGGTTGTATACTACTCTCTGGATGATGAGCATATAAAGCATATATTTAACCAGGGTTTACAGCATATTTCAGAGCGATAAGAAAGAAGGGGTTATAAATGGCTGCAAAAATTAAGAAAGAACTGCTGCTTGAAGGTTTAGACTGCGCAAACTGTGCAGCAAAGATTGAACAAAAGGTCAATAATTTGGATTCAGTAAGCACTGCTACTGTGAATTTCATGACAAAGACCTTAACGATTGAAACTGAATTAACAGCTCAGGCAGATGAAATCATCCGGGATGCTACAAATATTATAAAAAAGCTTGAGCCCGATGTTACGGTGAAGGAAAAGGTTATCACTCAGGGTGAAAAAAAGACCTTAATACTAAATGGGCTGGACTGCTCCAACTGTGCTGCTAAAATTGAAAAGGAAGTAGGAAATATTGCGGGGGTGAAGTCTGCTGCCGTTGATTTTGTTTCCAAAAAGCTCATATTGGAGTTCAATAGCAGACATGACGAGAAAAGGATCGTCGAAGAAGCCTCTAAAATTGCCAAGCGTATAGAATCGGGTATAAAGGTGACGGAAGAGGATAAGAGCAGCAAGGAAGAAGAGGAAGATGGAATCAATAAAAAGGAAATAGCCAGGCTTGGGATAGGGGCACTTCTGTTCGGAGTGGGCGTGGTATTCAGCTTCCCTTTCTGGGTAGAGCTTTCGATATTTCTATTAAGTTATATACTGGTAGGCGGCGAGGTTGTGTTAAAGGCTGCAAAGAATATAGCAAGAGGTCAGGTATTCGACGAAAATTTTTTAATGGGTGTCGCTACCATCGGAGCCTTTGCCATCCAGGAGTTCCCGGAAGGTGTGGCGGTTATGCTCTTCTACCAAGTGGGAGAACTCTTTCAGGATATAGCTGTAAACCGTTCCAGAAGGTCCATAAAGGCGTTGATGGATATCCGGCCGGACTATGCCAATCTGAAAATTGGTGATGAAGAAAAGACCGTATCTCCCGAAGAAGTAAAAATCGGAGATATTATCATCGTAAAGCCCGGTGAAAGAGTTCCGCTGGATGGCAAGGTTCTCGAAGGTAAGTCCATGATGGACACCTCCGCTTTAACCGGAGAATCTGTCCCACGTGAGGTTGAAGCAGGCAACGATGTATTGTCCGGCTTCATCAATAAGAATGGCCTATTGACCGTAGAGGTTACAAAAGAATTCGGTGAATCCACGGTGGCCAAAATTCTTGATTTGGTGCAGAATGCAAGCAGCAAGAAGGCTCCTACCGAAAATTTCATTACCAAGTTTGCAAGGTATTATACCCCTGTCGTTGTATTCGCAGCGCTTGCACTGGCAGTAATTCCGCCCCTGGTAATCCCGGGAGCTGCCTTTTCCGATTGGATTTACAGAGCTCTGGTATTTCTGGTTATCTCTTGTCCCTGCGCATTGGTTATTTCCATTCCTCTAGGCTTTTTCGGCGGAATTGGCGGAGCTTCCAAAAATGGTATACTGATTAAGGGAAGCAACTATCTTGAGGCTTTAAATGCAGTTGACACCGTGGTATTTGACAAAACCGGCACACTTACAAAGGGTGTATTTAAGGTAACGAAAGTTATGGACTATGACACTACTCCAAGTATGACGTTATTGGAAGCTGCAGCATACGCGGAAAGCTATTCGAACCATCCGATAGCTCAGTCCATTCTCAAAGAATATGCCAAGGAAGTCAATAAAAATGAAATAGAAAACTATGATGAAATTTCAGGCCACGGGATTAAGGTTACCGTACGGGATCATGTGATTCTTGCAGGAAACGCCAAGTTAATGAAGAAGGAAGATATTGCTTATGACGAGGTAGATGCTGCCGGAACGGTTGTTCATGTTGCTATTGACGGGAAATATGCAGGGCTTATTGTAATCTCCGACGAGATCAAGGACGACGCACCGAAGGCAATTAAAGCATTAAAAGATATTGGGATTAAAAAGCTGGTCATGCTTACCGGTGATAGCAAGTCGGTAGGTATAAAGGTCGGTCAGGCCCTTGGATTGGACGAAGTCCATGCCGAGCTTCTCCCCCACCAAAAGGTAGAAAAGCTGGAGGAACTGGATAAGAAGAAAGCCCCTAAAGGGAAACTGGTATTTGTGGGCGATGGCATCAATGATGCCCCGGTGCTTGCAAGGGCCGATATAGGCGTTGCCATGGGTGGACTTGGCTCTGATGCGGCCATTGAAGCTGCAGATGTCGTTTTAATGACCGATGAACCCACCAAGCTTGTTAGTGCCATAAAGATTGCTAAAAGAACCCGGCTTATCGTCTGGCAGAACATTATCTTCGCTCTGGCGGTAAAAGGTGTTGTACTTCTCCTTGGTGCAGGAGGTATCGCCACCATGTGGGAAGCGGTGTTTGCCGACGTGGGTGTCGCCGTCATTGCGATACTCAATGCCATGCGGGTTATGAAGGTTAAAAAACTCTGACAAAGGGCAGCCCAAAAGGCTGCTCTTTCTAAATATATGACAAGGGGGGTATCCATGTGCAGCTTAAAAACATAGTGTCTCTGCTCCTGCTTTTAACCTTTGGCTTTTCCTATTTGCTGTATCTTTTT
>JAMCVO010000065.1 GCA_023475715.1 Actinomycetota bacterium | reverse complement strand
TGGGTTACATTCTGCAGGTGGAGATTTTCCTACTATGGGGTTAATAAAAAGACCATCATAAACTTCTAAAGCAATTTTTGTCAGATATTCATGAGAGCGATGAATAGGGTTACGAGTTTGAAATGCAGCAATTGTAGTCCAACCTTTTTCAGAAAATATTCTTCTTGTTTCTTCAGGATATGCAAATTCTTGAAATTTTTCCGAATATCCGCCATCACTTATTACTTGTACATTTCCTCCAAAATAAATATCACCTTGATCATATAATTTCTTTACACCGGGATGATCCAAATTATCTGTTTTAAAAGTACTTAAAGCTTCCCTTTCCTTATCATAACTATACATTTCTTCTATTTTCATTACTGCTAATATTTCATCTCTTTCAGCATCATTTAATGAAACTTTTTGACCTTCCTTATATTTTTTTGCCTCTTCTTTTTCTAAGGCTAAAGTTACTGGAATAGGCCATAGTGTTCCATCTTTCAAATGCATTTCATCCACTACCATATTATAATCTTCTTTAAGCATAAAACCATAAAGTGGACTAAAAGAACCAGTTGCCAGCATAATAATATCTGATATTTCTTTTGAGCTAAGATTTATTTTTGCAAAAGATTTTGCTTCTTCTAAAATTTCTTTCTTTTTACTTTTATCCTTTATTATAAGAGGTTTAAGCTTACCTCCATGTGGTGGTAATAGATTACTTTTATACATTTTATAATTATCCTCCAATTCAATAAAATACTGTCTATATTATCCAATTCTTTTTTTTAAACGCCGGGTAATCGACTGGGTAACGATGAGCGCTAACTACTATATTGTTATATCCATATATATTATGCTTGTCAAAGTAGGGATTGACATATTCCCATACAATCTTTTTTTCACTGGTTATCTCAAAAATCCTGCCGTTTTCAGAATCACAAACAAAAGTATTTCCATTACTTAATCTATGGCAACTACCCAATATAGAAGAGTAAAAAAATGTTAAAGAATCTTCAGTGTATTCCCAAACAATTTTATTTTTAGAAGGATCTACTTCAATAACTCTTGAAAACTGAAAATCTCCACCTGCAGAATGTAACCCATTATCAAAAATCAAAATATTACCATTTTCTATCGCAGTTGCACAATGCTGGTGTGCAATTTCACCAGGACCCCAGCTCCAATCTATATTACCTGTTTGCCTGTTAATAATTGCTACTGTATTTATCAACATAAAACTCACTAAAATACTTTTTTCATCACTCATAACATCAATTGAATTTGCGTGAGTCCATTCGCTTTTATAATCTATAGGGCAAATAATACTTTTTCCTATATCCAAATGCTCATACGCCTTCCATTCATAAACTACTCTTCCATATTTATTAACTTCGCATATTGCATCTGTAAACATTGTAATATCCCCGCTGGGAATATTTAATCCGCCATTTACTTTAACAGCTAAATCATCTGGTACTTTAACCCATTTTAAAAAAATCGTATTTCCATTTTTTAATCTGTAAAATGAATGATGCATATACATATCTTCATATTCCCATATCACTTTTCCATTCCAATCCAATTCCACTAATCTGCCACTGGATCCTTCAAACTCTTTTAATGGTCCTTCCTCAACTTTCGCCTGATACAGAAGATTTCCATTTCTTAAAATCGTCATGTCATAAGAAGCCATAAAAGGAAGTTCCCATATATGGACTACTCTTCCATTCATATCTATTAAATATGATTTTTTTGAATTTAACGGAGTAAATAAAGTAAACCCTTTGTATTCTCTGACAGGATTTCTAAATTTTAATGATTTTATATTCTTATTATTCATATATTTTTACCAAACTTTCCTAAAATAAATTAACAAATTAAATTAATATCAATCATTTATTAACTTAAGAATAAAAAATTAAAATGCTCCAGGTCCATAAATAAGATTTAATTCTATACAATCTTGAGAATCTATTTCCTTATCTCCGAAACCATTAAAATCTTTTGGATATCGATATGCTCTATGAATCCAGTTATGCCAACCTGGAAAATCATCTAAGCCTGTTGTATGAAAGAAAGGACTTACATATTCCCACACTATTTCTTTATTTTTTGTAATTTCAAATATTCTACCTTTAACGCCATCAGTAACTAAAGTATTCCCATTAGATAATCTTTGAGCTCCAGAAATTACTGCTGAATAAAAAGAGGTAGGTCTTTTATCTAAATATTCCCAAACAATTTTATAAGTTTTTGGATTTACTTCGACTATGCTGGAATAACTCATAGAACCATTTTGTCGATGCTGTCCATTATTAAAACATAATATATTTCCATTATCTAAATAAGATGCCATATGTTGATGACTTAATATACCTTTGCCCCAATGCCATTTTATTTCTTTAGTCTTTTTATCAATAATTACTAATAAATCAACATTCCTGAAGCATGTTAAAAGATCCCCATTCGGAAGTTCAAAACAACTATTGGCATGAGTCCAATCTCTTCTTTCTTCTAAAGGACAAATTGTAAATATATCCAAATCTAAATGTTCATAACCTTTCCATTCCCATACAATATTACCGTCTGGTGTTACTTCTCTAAAACTATCACCATAAATATCTCCATTTTCTTCTGATCCTTTAATTCCTCCCTTAATTTTTTTAGCTATATCGCTTGGAACTTTTTCTATCCTCAGAAATAGTGTATTACCACTTCTTAACCTAAGTACTAAATGATGCTGCTCTGTATCTGTATACTTCCAAACAAGATTGTTATCCCAATCTACCTCAAGACAATCACAGCCGCAGCCACCAGTAAACAACAATTTTGGTATTGGTAATCTTTCGGGATAGATCAAATTGCCATTTGATAACAAATAAGGAAAATCACCAGGTCTCTTGTTAAATTTCCATCTATGAACTATTTCGCCTTTCATATTTATTAACCAAGTATCATTACCCCACATAGGTGCAAAAAGTGTATAGCCGTCATACGTCTTTTTTTCATTGTAATATGTTAATCCAAATGACTTTGCGTAATCTTTTTTGTACATTTATCAACTCCTAAACCAAATTGACTTCCAATAAGTTAGTAATCAATACTTTAATAACCAAGTCTTTCCAAACGTGACAGAACAGCAAATTCATCACTTAATATTTCTTTCTTCTTTTCAATTTTTTTCAAAATTGGGTTTTCCATCTCAAATGGAATTTCAATTCCCAGAATATCAAGTATGATTGGTGCAATTTGCAATAATGAAATATTAAGTGATGAA
>JAMCVO010000112.1 GCA_023475715.1 Actinomycetota bacterium | reverse complement strand
AAGTCTAAAAACTTAATCAATTTGCCCAATAATTTTTTTGTGGAAAGCTAATAACTTCCATAATTTTTATTCACAATGCATTTTGCATGCTTCCGCAAAAAAATTATTGGGCAAATTGATTAAGTTTTTAGACTTCTTTTAAAAATATTTAAAAACCCTTTTTAAAAACCTCTATTTAGTATTAGAATTAATACTTATACAAATATTGTATAAATTAATTTATAAATTATTTTATTGATGCAATAAAATAATTATTAAATAAAAATAATTAATTGTCGGTTGGCTAAATCGTTATTTTAGCTTTGTCTTTCTTAAATTTTAAAAAACATAACATAAAATATGATTTTGGATAAAATAAATATTTTTGAGATTGTATCAGCAGCTACGAGTGTTTTATCATTATTCTTTATAATTTACAGTATCCCGTCATTCTCCTACAGAAAATTTTCGGGCTATTTTATGCTCTTCTCGTCTGTTTTATTTTTGGCGTCCTTAAGCACTCTTGTGACCCTGTATAATAAAAACTATGATATTGCTTTTGTTTCGGCCCAGGTGTCAGCAATTTGCATATTACTCTCATCACCTGCGTTCCTGCTTTTTATTAATTCATTTGTTGAAAACAGATTATCCAAACTCGGTTTTACAAAGATATTGTTTTTTATGCCAGCAGTTATTTTGATTGCAATAATGTCATTGTTGAATCGCGGAGTGGAAATAGTCAGCAGTCCTTATGGATATATTCTTGCTTTTTCAGATGTCAGGATAATGGTGTTTGCTTATTTATTGCCATTCAATCTCTTTATTATTTCTGTTTTAGGCATAAAGGTTTATCACGACAGAAAGGCAAATAAAGTTATTCCGCCCAACATTATTTTGCTGACAGGGCTGATTTTACATACCATTGGTGATTCTGTGACGCCTTTAATGATGAAAAAAGGGATAATTCCTATCATGCCGTTAAACACATTATATTCCTTTACGTGGTTTTTGTTTATCGCAGTTGCCATATGGAGTATTGAAACCAATATAAGCAATCTTGTAAACAAAACCATACTTGGAAATTCGAAAGATGCAATAATGGTTATTAACAGCAATGATTCAATACTAAGGATAAATGATGTAATGAAGAATTTGCTGTCGGATAAAAACTTTTCTTATAAAGAAACGATTGATGACAATATATTATTACAATATCTCGAAAGCAGAACCGATGACAAATCAAAAGCCGAAAAGTTTGTTAAAGCTGTCAATATTAGCTATGACGAAGATTTTTATGAGGAAATGGCTTTTTTAAAAGATGAAAATAAAATTATTTTTGAAGTGCGTGTTTCGAATATTTTCAATGGTAATATAAAAATCGGCAAAATAATAATTCTTCACGATATTACCAAATTCGTTTTATCGGAAGAGGCAGCTAAAAACATTGAAAAACGTTACAGAACATTGTTTGAAAATTCCAGCGATGGCATATATATCAGTACGCCTGACGGCACATATATAGATGTAAATCAGTCACTGGTCAGCATATTGGGCTACGAAAGCAGGGAGGAGCTTCTTGCAGTAAATACAAAAAATCTTTATTTTTCAGAGGAAGACAGACCACCGCAAGATGAGAGAGACAAAGTTTTTACCGTTCAGCTAAAGAAAAAAGACGGCGGCAAGGTATGGGTTGAAATCAGCCCCAGAGTTATTTATGACAAGGGCATGGTTTTATATGAAGGTATAGTTCGTGATATAACCGAAAGAAAGAAATCACAGGAGAACATAGAATATCTGAGTTTTCATGACAGTCTCACAGGTCTTTACAACAGAGCGTATTTTGAAGAAGAGCTTAAGAGATTGGATACCCCAAGATTAATTCCCATAAGTATTGTTATGGGAGATTTAAACGGCTTGAAGATTATAAATGATGCTTACGGGCATGATGCGGGAGATATATTGCTTAAAAAAATAGCCGATATCTTAAAAAGCTGTTTCAGGAAGAATGATATTGTCGCCAGATGGGGCGGGGATGAATTTGTTATCATATTACCTAAAACAACTGTTGAAAATACAGATGAGATAATTGATAGGATAAAAAAAAGTTGTATTGAAAATAGTTTAGAATTAATGCCTCTGAGCATTTCTATGGGTGTTGCTGCCAAATTAGATGCTTCGCAGGATATTAAGGAAATAATGGGGAAAGCTGAAGACGATATGTATAGGCACAAACTTTCCGAAAAGCAGGGTATTCAAAACTCGATTATTTCTTCTCTCGAAAGAACCCTGGATAAAAAGAATTATGAAACAGAAAAACATATTCAGCAGGTAAAAAACATGGCTTTAAAATTGGGTAATTTACTAAAACTGCCTGAAAATAAAATTGATGAATTGATTTTGCTTGCCACACTTCATGATATTGGGAAAATAGCTGTAGCTGATAATATTTTATCAAAACCCGGAAAGTTAACATCGGATGAATGGGAACTGATAAAAAAACATCCGGAAGTGGGGTATCGAATCGCCGAATCTTCTCCTGAGCTTGCAGTTATTGCTGAGGATATTCTTGCTCATCATGAGTGGTGGAATGGCAGCGGTTATCCAAGAGGTTTACAAGGGAATAATATTCCCTTGCCTTCGCGGATAATAGCTGTTATTGATGCATATGATGCTATGATAAACGACAAACCTTATAGGAAAGCCATGACAGAAGACGATGCTATTGAAGAATTAAAACGTTGCTCAGGGACACAATTTGATCCGGAAATAGTTGAGCAATTTATTAAAATACTGTTTTTTAAAGAATAACTGCCATTCTATATATCTTTAAAGATAGTCTTCTGAATTTCAGAAGCCATCATAATCATTTTTATAAAGTAATCTATATTAAGTGCCGATCTTCCGATAAAGATACCGTCATTATTAGGAAGAGCCAGAATATCTTTTGCGCTCTCAGGTGTAACACTTCCGCCGTAAATAATAACCTGTTCCTCACCGCATTTGCTGCCGAATTCTTTATTAAGCAGAGTTCTTAAAAAATCTATGGCTTCTTTAATATAGGCAATCGGGGCTGATGAAGATGCACCAATAGCCCAAACAGGTTCATAGGCAACTATTATATTTTTAAGGTCAACACTGTTTATTTTGCTCAAGTCTTCAAGCAGCTGATCTTTAAGAAAACGAAGCGCTGTATCTATCTGAGATGGTTTTTCCTCTTCTCCAATGCATAATATGGGTTTTATATTGTTTTTGATAATAGCTGCAACTTTTTTACTGATAACCTCATC
>JAMCVO010000141.1:1401-3279 GCA_023475715.1 Actinomycetota bacterium | reverse complement strand
TAATTGTAAATCACAAGAGCTGTTATCGCTAGTGTTATAAAGATTGATTCTGAAAAAAGTGTAATAATTGATAAAACAACTCCATTTGAAAATTTGAAGACCTCATCATTTATGTTAGTCAATAACGTTGCGCTATTTTGCTTTAAGTAAAATTTATATGGCGCATGCAAATACGCCTTAAAAAGTTTTTCTCTTAAGTATATTTGAATATTATAAGTATAGTAGTAAATGCCGTATTGTGTGAAATAGACAGTTATATTCTTCAGTAAATAAATAAAAATTAAGAGAATGCTAGCTGCTATAATAATGCTTGTATCACTTTTCAAGGATAATCTATCAAATATTTGTCTTAAAATAGCATATTTATCTATTAATTTTGTATCCTGTAATAATATTACATATGGAAAAATTATTGAAATACTTAATAGGTCTGATATTGAGGAAAATGTAAATACCAGGAATATTACAAACAGGCTTTTCAACTTACTCGATAATATATACATTATTTTTTTTAACATGCTCACTTCACTATTCATTCATACTCCAAAATAACAATAAAATTTTATTGTATACTTTCTTTTATTTTTTTTAACCAGTAATCCATAAAAATAATCTCTTTATTAGAACTTCTACTGCAAAAGCCCTTATATTTCATTTCTAAAATATCCTCATTAATAAAATCTAAGTATGCCCAATCATCAACTATCCATATTGGAAGTCCATTTTCTGCAAAATATTCCATTGCAACAGACTTTTTAACAATTGGAATTACTCCCAGATATATTGCTTCCCATGTTCTATGGCAGTCCAATCCGTTGCCTTGAGGTGAAGCAACAAATTTGTAGGTTTTTAACAAATTCAGATACCGCTTACTATTTATTTTAATTTTAATTTCCTCAAAAAGGCCATTTGATGTAAAATAATTATACGCATTCTGTCTTTCACTTGGATTTGTCTGTATACTAAAACCAAACAATACCTTATTCTTTTTATTTACTTCTTTCTTTTTTAATTTATTAAACAAACTAGTAATACCATTATAATAACAACAAAGGTTTTCTAACCCTATAGGAATAGGTACAAGCTTTGGATGCCTGTATATAACATTTTGAGCATACCATTTTATTATTTTATCATCTATAAACTCGCATGAATCTTTATCAATATTCTGGAGTAAGCGGTATCTGAATTGTGTGTTATTAATATATACTTATTCGCAATAAAAGGATGGATATTTTTAAAAAAGTCCATAATCAAATATGTAGATACAAAAACAATATCCCCATATTTAACTCCCTGCGCATCAAACTTCTCCGTTTTTGATTCAAATATATGATTCGCTATCGCTCTAAAAGAATCACCACTGATATAAGGGTAACTTGATGGTCTCGGCTTCATTGACCGACTAATAAGTTTTTTATGAATTTTACTATTGATAGAAAAAAGTTTATTATCAAATTTTATTAAGGATTTCTTTACTACGTTATACATATATTTTTTACCCGCTTCTATAATTAATGTATATTCATTGTTGTCCATATTACCCCCATATCTCACATCTACATATATTCCTCTTTACCCTTTTTTTTAAGCATTTCAACGAGATTCTTAACTTCCTGGGCTCTTTCCTTAGGGCATATCAGCATTGCGTCATCAGTATTTACTACTATCATGTTTTCAAGACCTATTGTTGCAATTAATTTATTCCCATACAGTATACAGTTTTTTGTGTCTATCCCGACATGGTCCGAGCGCATTATATTACCATTTTCATCTGGAGGAAATATCGCGCCGAGCGTATCCCATGAGCCTACATCGTTCCATCCGAAATCTCCGGGGACAACAAGGACGTCATCACTTCTTTCAAGTATTCCAAAG
>JAMCVO010000141.1:0-1391 GCA_023475715.1 Actinomycetota bacterium | reverse complement strand
CAACAGAAATGCTTTGCAGCTCCGGATAAATCTCTTCCAGTATATGCCCATGTGTCTCCGAGTCAATATAATGCCCTAATTCCTCCAATTGCTTATATAGCTTGGGAAGAAACCTTTTAAAGTTCTCAAGGATAATACTTGTTTTCCATATGAATATACCACTATTCCATAAGTACCCACCTTCCTGCAGATATCTCTTAGCTTTTTCCAGATCAGGTTTTTCAATAAATCGATCTACAGTGTAGACATTTTTACTGATTTCACGATGTGCATGTTTGATATATCCATAACCTGTTGCCGGGTAAGTTGGCTTTATGCCGATTGTAATAATTTTATCTTCCTTTTCTGCAAGTTCACAAGCCATTTCAAGAGTTTTCACATAACTTCCCGAATCACCAATACAATGGTCCGAAGGAAAGACACATATAATACCGTCCCCATGCCTTTTATGTATAACCTTTGCAGCATAACCTATACAAGCAGCAGTGTTTCTTGCAACAGGTTCAAGAAGAATATTTCCATTTATAATCTTCTTCGAAAGAACTTTTTTTAATGTTGATTCCTGATTTTTTGTAGTAACAATATACACGTTCCCTTCAGGTATGATTGAACAATTTCTAATTATGGTTTCATTGATCATCACATCATTGCCGCTAAGGTTTATCAACTGCTTGGGCATCGATTGTCTGGATAAAGGCCAGAACCTGGTCCCACCGCCCCCGGCCATTATTACAGCGAATCTGTTCATATAAAACCTCCGGTTTTGATTAAGGATTAATCCTTAATCCTTTTTACATACCATTCATACGTCATCTTAATACCATCATACAACTCAATCCCATATCTCCATCCCATCGCTTCAAGCTTACTTACATCCAGTAGCTTTTTTGGTGTACCGTCAGGTTTCGTGCTTTCAAATAAAAGTTCACCTTCATATCCTACAATTTCTTTTATCATTTCCGAAAGTTCTTTTATAGTCAAGTCCTTACCTGTACCAACATTCACAAATTCGTCCTCATTATATGTTTCCATCAGGTATACGCAAGCATCCGCCATATCATCAACATATAAAAATTCCCTGCGAGGTTTTCCAGTTCCCCATATCTCTACAAAGGGCTTATTTTCAATCTTTGCCTCATGCATTTTTCTGATTAATGCTGAGAGCACATGGGAATTTTCAAGGTCGAAATTGTCATTCGGTCCATATAAATTAGTGGGCATTACACTTATATACTTTGTGCCATATTGCTTGTTATAATATTGACACATTTTTAAGCCTGCAATTTTTGCAAGTGCATATGCTTCATTTGTCGGTTCCAGATAACCCGAAAGTAAGTATTCCTCCTTCATTGGTTGGGGGCACATTTTGGGATATATACAGGTAAGGACTT
>JAMCVO010000160.1:353-3311 GCA_023475715.1 Actinomycetota bacterium | reverse complement strand
TGATTGGGATAAAGAGAAGTTAGACCAAAATACTCTGTATATAGTACCCGCATCCAATGCTCCTAGTAAGCAGTTAAAATTAAAAAGAATTTATACCATTAAATTGCCAAATTTAACTCCGGCATTTTATTTGTATACTTCAGTTCCCTTAGGTTATAATTAAGTTATACGAAGAAGAAAGCTTTATATACGAATTATTCTTTTATCTTAATTCTTTGTTTGTCTATCGTTTCTTCTAATTCCTAAAATACCGGAAAGCTATCGTTGGCTATTTCGCTTGAACAATATCGAAAGCATTATCACCATTTAAGAAATTAACAGTCAAGAGCCTCTGTACTCCTTTTGGGAAATCATTAGAACGGCCAATAAATAACAGTTTCTTATTTGGATTTTGTCTAACAATATCAGCAAATTGTGTACCTTTATCTCCTAAATCCGGAAAGTAAAATTTATCAAATCTTAACACCCTCACCCAATCATGCGTTTCAAATCTGACTAAATTAGGATTACTTTGATATTTTGCTGGGTCATAATTTAGATAAAATAAAGTAAACATGTGTGGTTCACCATAATGCCTGGTAAAAACTATTTCATCATACTCATTTTTATGCATGTTAATATAATCTACTACTTGTTTATAACCATATTGCCAATCCCTTGAATACAGCTTGGGATAGATCTCATAATAATTATATAGATACCTGCCAAGCTCAAAACAAATGATTAGTCCTAAAACAATCACTAATGAAGACTTTAAGTATTTTGATTTCTTTTTTAACCAACTAATAAAACCATAGAAACCAAAACCGCACATTAGTTGATAAAAAGGAGCAACAATTAAAGTCCTTAATGCATGTGGAATACTATCATTAGTTACAGCAACAGGAACAAAAGCCAAAAATAACCAAGCTAAAAGCAAAACCTTAAATCTATGCCTAAAATAGAAAAGCATAAAAAGACCTATAAATAGAAACGGCGCTTGAAAGTAATAAAGCTCTCCCATACCTTGAACATGATGCTGCTTGTGTGGAGCACCAGAGATAAATAAGAATTGGGGGGTAAAGTGAGCTAAATAATTTCTTGAGAAATAAAAAGCTATATAAGTAATCTTATTATGTACAAGTTCTGGTAAGGGTTGTGGTAATTTTGAGTTACCCCTGTTTTGATTAATTCTTGGTATCAAACCAGGATCATCTGTAATACTTACTAACTTATATCTAGCACTTCTTTCTCCACTCAATAGAAATGGCGCCAAGGGCAAAAGTAAGAGTAAAAATACTATCATGGCTCCAGCTACTTCTTTTTTAAATTTAGCAAGGGTTTTTCTGTAAAAGACTAAAATTACTAATAGAAAAAGTGGTGTAAAAATTCTAGCGCTGTTATAGGTAAAAACAGATAAAGCAAATGGAACCATTGAAATAACAAACCACTTTTGATCTTTAAACCCTTTAATAAGTAACCACACTCCTAGTACAATCCAAAAAGTAGCTAGCGATGATTCAAAAGAAGCCCTTGTCAACTGAATATGCCATGGCGAGATTGCTAACAAAAATGCTCCAGTTAAACCGGCTAGTCTGCTACCAAAGAGCTCATACCCTAAAAGAAACATCACCAGAACTGTCAATGTTCCATATATAACTGGTGTAATCCTTACCCCTAGCTCATTAAGCCCAAAAAGATATATTCCTGGAATACTGGCATATATTTGTACAGGTAATTTATATTCACCATAAGCTTTAAAATGGATTGGAAAAGTTTGGTTCCACTCATCTTTGCCAGTTTTTAAAATAGAATAGGCATTATACCCAATTGAAGCTTCATCCCAATTTAGCGATGGAGGATTCAAAGTAACATTATAAAATCTAAATATAAAAGCTAATAGAATTATAATTATAATCCCAAGGAAGTATTTTTTATTCATATCTACCTGAATCTATTTTAAAACAAACCATCTCCAAATTAGAGGAAAATGCAAAGTAGATAAAGCTGTTGAAGGAACTATTGAGCATGAAATACTTTCACACTCCAACTCAAATGCATTATAAATATATATCACATTAAAGTATACTCCAACACTAATTAGGGCTATTATTAAAAACTTGTTTAGTTTAAGCAACCACTTCTTCTCAAAGATAGAACTGATTATTGGCGGCATGAGTAACAAAGCCAAAACTAATCTAAATCCAGATGGAGTCATATTGGACCTGAAAGCATTCACCAACAAAGATCTTCCACCTAATAATAAACCAGCTGCTAAAAAGGAGGTAAAGAGGTTAGACTTATCAACCAACATCTGCAATCCCCATGCTCCCAGGATTGCCAAAAAAGGAAAGGCAGGAAAACGGTACCAAGCCAAAAGGTCGCCTTCTCCACCTGTTAAAAACGGTACCAAGCCAAAAGGTCGCCTTCTCCACCTGTTAACATTACAACTCCAATCCAATATATAAAAAATAGGCTAATCATTCTTTTAAGCCCTTCTTTCGGTGAAAAAATATAATAGGCTGCTGAAAGTAAACAGAAAATATACCAACTGTCGGTTAATATTGAAGTACCGAATGAAGGAGAAATAAAAAACCATCCTAAACTCTTAAATCCAACTGGGCGAAAAGATTGAATAGATGTTATCTTCCAAAAGATATCAGGATCATAATGAATACCATATAGTATAAATAACCCTACAAAAGGTATGGTAAATAAAAATAAGAATAGTGCATATTTGAAGGCACTTTTCAATTTATCTATTTCAACCAATTTCTTAAAAATTAGGTATATTGGTAAAAATAACAACAGAAATCCTGTGGGCTTTGCCAGACCTGCAATCCCTATTAAAAACGGAATAGGCAGTATATAAATAAAACGCGGTTGTTGATAGAATTTTAACAAGAGGTAAGCAATCATAATAAAAATTAAGGCAATCAGATTCTCAGGAAGCGCAACTCTGGAAGCAATTACCATAAT
>JAMCVO010000160.1:0-282 GCA_023475715.1 Actinomycetota bacterium | reverse complement strand
TCAGATTCCCAGGAAGCGCCACTCTGGAAGCAATCACCATAATAGGGACTGTCCCATACATAAGCATAGCCAATATCCCTCCCCAATAATTACTAACTAATCTGGCGATCAAAAAGATGAAGATAGAAGTAGCAGCAGCAAATAATATACTAGGAATTCGTATGTAGGAAGATGGTATAAAGTCTGTCCTTACAGCCCCGTTAATATGAGCAAAAAAACCAACGATTAAAGAAAAAAGAGGAGGTTCATCCAGCCAAGGTCTGTAAAGGGTAACTGAGGTTT
>JAMCVO010000336.1 GCA_023475715.1 Actinomycetota bacterium | reverse complement strand
GAAAATCCACATTAATGAAGATACTTTCAGGAGCCTACATTAAAACTTCAGGAGAAATATTAATTGATGGTAAAGAGGTTGAAATAAATAATGTTTTCAATTCTAACCAGGCTGGCATTAGCATGATCTACCAGGAACTTGAAAACATACCGAAAATCACCGTTGCAGAAAATATTTTTATCGGACGTCTTCCGGGAAATAAATTTGCAGGATTTGTAAATTTTAAAAAACTTTACAGAAACACCAAAAAGCTGCTTGATGAATTTTCATTAAATATTGATCCAAAGCAAAAGGTCGGCAAGCTGACTATTGCACAACAGCAGTTTGTTGAGATTATAAAAGCTGTTACTGTTAAAAATGCAAGGATCATTATTATGGATGAGCCGACTTCATCTTTAACTAAAGATGAAACAGAAAAGCTTTTCCAAATTATTAATGATCTAAAGAAAAAGAGTGTAAGCATTATTTATATTTCCCACAGACTTGATGAAGTAGCGGGGATAGCTGACAGGATCAGTATCTTTCGAGACGGAAAAAATGCAGGAATGATTGAAAAAAAAGATTTTGACTCACAAAAAATTATATCATTGATGATTGGCCATTCTATCCAGGAAACCAAAAAGAAAACAATTGAAAGAAAAAAAATAGTTTTTGAAGTAAAAAATTTGAATATAAAAAACAGGATACATAATTTTAATTTTAAACTTTATGAAGGCGAGATACTTGGTATTGCTGGATTAATGGGTTCCGGAAAGGATGAATTGGTCAAAAGTCTTTTTGGCCTTTGGCCGGCTCAGTCTAAAGAGTTATATTTTAACGAAAAGAAGATTTCTATAAAATCACCTACGGACTCTCTGAATTTTGGAATAGTATATCTTCCCGAAGAGAGAAAAATACAATCCTTATTTTTGACCTTAAGTGTTAAATTTAATATTTCCCCAATTTGGCTGTTGAAAGTATATAAAAAGTTTTTTATCAATAATTCCAGAGAAACTGACCTGGTTGAACAATATATAAAGAAGCTGTCTATTAAAACACCAAATCTTTTGCAGGAAATCGTTAATCTGAGTGGAGGTAACCAGCAAAAAGTCATCTTCTCAAGGCTGCTTGTGGTTAAACCTAGTCTGATGATATTAAATGACCCTACAAGAGGAGTGGATGTCGGCAGCAAGGAAGAAATATATAACCTGATCAGGGAAATGGCAGGCTCTGGTACTTCTTTTATCGTTTTATCTTCAGAGATTCCTGAAATAAGCAAGATTGCAAACAGGGTCATAGTTCTGTCGAAGGGCGAAATGTGCGGAGAATTTAAGGATGATCAGGTTACGACAAAAAATATATTAATCTGTGCCACAAGAGTCTAAAAATGAGTAAAAAAATAACAGATATCTTAAAAAAACAGACGAATTTGGTAATACTGATTGTTTTAATCATAATACTCTATGCTACCATACCCTCTTTCGGGCAAGTCTCAAATTTTCTAAACATTTTAAAAAATATTTCTGTAATTTCGATAATAAGCTGCGGAATGACCCTGGTTGTAGTTGGCGGAGGCCTTGATTTATCAGTGGGCTCAACATTCTCACTGGCTGCTGTTATATCGATAGTTATGTTAAATAGATACAACCCTGCTCTGGCAATTATTGTACCTGTAATTGCAGCAATAATAATAGGGATATTGAACGGCGTAATTATAAGCAAATTTAATCTAAGTTCAATAATTGTTACATTAGGGATGTTGTCGGTTGTAAGCGGTTTTGCGCTTTTCTTTGTAAACGGTGCAACACAGGTTGGAACTCCTAATAAAGTATTTGAATCAATAGCGAAAATCCAATTATTTAAAATACCTTTATATAGTTACTTTTTTATAATAATTGCGATATTTTATGAAATCCTGCTGCGTAAGACCACTTTTGGCAGAAATCTTATTCTTATTGGAACGAATCCTGAAGCAGCAAAAATAATTGGTGTAAATATTACATTTGTCAGGACTATTAGTTTTGTAATAAGCAGTCTTTCAGTAGCAATTGCAGCAATTTTTTTATCTTCAAGGCTGATGACTGCAGCTCCAACTGCCGGAGTAGGTTATGAATTTGATGTAATAACGGCTATTGTCATTGGAGGCATAAGCCTTAGCGGTGGAAAGGGCAGTATCTATAATACGGTAATTGGTGCAATTTTATTGGGTGTCGTCATTAATGCATTAACACTTACCAATGTACCATTTGCATTTCAAGCTATTACTAAAGGATTTTTAATTTTATTGGCTATTACACTCGATATAAGAGCAAGGAGCAGTATTGAAAAACAATAAAGTTTTGGATTTTTTGAACGAACAAAAAATTCTAATAGTTATTGTACTGATAGTTATTGTTTTAACTATAAAAACTACATATTTTGTCAGTTTTTCAAATATCATTAATATCCTCATGTTTATTTCTATTGAAGGCGTTATTATCATAGGCATGACTTACCTTATTATCTTAAAAGAACTTGACCTGTCAATCGGATCAACAATGGCTTTAAGCGGAGTTCTGGCAATTTATCTTCAGAAATATGGGATGTTTGTCGGGATAATTTCCGGATTGTTGCTGGGAGTTGCAGTTGGATTTTTAAATGGAATTCTTGTCACAAAATTAAAACTTACTTCAATTGCTGTGACTCTTGCAACAATGGTTATGTTAAATGGATTTGTTTTTGCGCTGACCAATAGTGCTACAATAAAAGGCACCAATAAATCTTTCCCGTTGATTGCAAATGCAACTGTTTTTAAGATCCCCGTTCCGATTATTATTTTTATACTACTTGTAATAATTTTTGAAATTATCCTGAAAAGGACATTTTTCGGGAGAAACGTCTATGCTGTTGGAGGAAATATAACGGCAAGTAAATTCTTCGGAATAAAAGTGGAAATGGTAAGGATATCGGCATTTGTCTTAACGGGATTTTTAGCAGGATTGGCAGGGGTATTGCTTGCTTCAAAATTAAATATAGCCTCGGGGAGAATAGGGCTTAATACAGCTATACTGGTTATAACGGCAGTCCTGCTTGGTGGAGTAAGCCTTTCGGGCGGAGAAGGTTCTGTATTTAAAGCATTTCAAGGAATGCTTCTTATTGGCATTTTAAGCAATGCTATGGTCATTTTACAAACGAATAATTTTATACAGGATATGGTAAGGGGATTAATTTTGTGACAAGAATTCCATTTAAAAATCCAACTGCAACTCCCAGCAACAATCCGGAAATTATCCCGACAAACATCCCATATTTCT
>JAMCVO010000373.1 GCA_023475715.1 Actinomycetota bacterium | reverse complement strand
GTGAATAAATTTCATAATAGAATCCACTGTTACCACCATATCCAACTCTTTTGTATTTAACCCCCCAATAATCAAATATAAATTCATCTGTGCGTTCAGTAAAATTCAATTTATCAACAATTTTTATTCCATTTTTTAATTCAGGACCGATATAATCAGGGATTATTTGTATAATCTTGTCCAGATCAAGAATATTTATTAATTCAGTAAATTCTTTTACATTTAATTCTTTCATTAATTTATTGGTTGCTTCCAGAGTTCCCCAATAATCTATAGGAATTCTATCAATTGCGCTATGTTCAACAGCGGCCAATATTCTCTCTTTATGAGTCATTTCTGCTTGCATTTTCTTTTTTGCCCTCATCTCTTTCTAAATATTTTCTAAACATGCTTAAAATATATTACCTTTAAAAAATAGGATATATATTTTACTATATTGTTTAGAGTTGCTTTATTAATAATATTTAGTAAAACTACTTTTTAACAATTATATTGGCCATATCCACCTATCGCTCATCACAAACTATTTACAAACATTTTTCATCCTTTTTATATATTCCTTGGAGACTTTTGAAAGTTTCTGATAGATTACTTCTGGATCCTCCTGACAAGTATATGTCCTGCCAATATTCATCTCAGGAACTACTATAACTTCAGGTGCAAATATATTCATTAAGTTTTCAAAAGCTATTACCATCTCATCGGAATCCCTCATATTTGTAAATGAAACAAATAATACAGCTTTATTATATTTCTTAAATACTTCTTTTATTTTCTGATAATCTTTTATGCAGCTATAATATTCACAAGTCAAACCACAAGGTTTTGGGTTGTGTTTCCAGAAATATTTAATAGCTGTTTGAGGCCCGCAATTATGTATAAATCCTGGCCCAAAATGCTCAAACTGTCTGTTACAATAAGGAAGATCAAACCTTGAGTAATCATCTGGGTTATAAAGTGATTGCATTTCTGAGGATATATAACATTTTTTACCCTCAGGATACCAATTTGCATCCCATTCGGTTGAGGTTATATTACCTATGCCACCAGCAACCTCTATTGTCTTATCTGTTAAATCTATTATTACATCAGTAAGAATATTTGTAATATAATTAATAGCTTTTGGATCATCTTTCATAGTAGTAAAAAAGAGATTAGTCTCCATCAATTCATAAGTCATTAGTAGACCATTACCTGTATCTAAGCATGATGTTGGTATCATATGGTTTGTTTCTTCCATGAAAAAACGAACTCTTTCCAATGCTTCTGGTACTAAACCTCTACTAAATATATCATCTGGCTTTTCAAACTTATAAATATCTTGGATGCTTTTAATGGGTTTTGTTTTTGGATTCATATATGGCATCTGATCAGGATATTTTGCAGGCCTTTTATCATTACCATATACAGGTTCCATGCCAAATATAGTTTGAATTATTATATATCCTAAACCTGTTTTTATTGAAGGAATATAATAGTTTGGAACTTTATTTAGAGTGCTTTTTATTTTCTCTAATTCATATTCTAATTGAATTTCATTTTTAGTAAATATCTCAGTAAATGTGTATCCTTTTGAGTTCGGAAAATATGTAATTAGTATTGGTATTTCATCAAGATTACTTATATTATAATCAACAATATCCCTTATAACCTGTTTTCTTTTTTCAATTTCTCCAGCATGTATCAAATCGTTTAATATCATTTATGTACCTCTAAAAAATCAATTATTATAAAATCAAAAAGTTTTTTATCGGAATCTTTCTTTAAACAGGCATCTACTACATTATTTTAGATTCTTGTTCTCAATTTTCTTTACCTGTTCAACTCCATCACGCAAAAAATCAACCCATTCAGGTTCAAATCCCTGACCAAACTCTGCATTCAACCATGCCGCTATCATTTCTTTAGCATGTTGTGGTGGTGTGATCCACTCTGCCAGAACCAGGACATTTGCATTATTTATAATCTTTGCTTTCGAAGCCTCGTACTCGCTGCTGGCATGAACTGCGTAGACTCCTTTGAACTTATTAGCTACAATCACCGATCCTGCTCCTGTACCACATATAATTATTGCTTTTTCATATTTGCCTTCACTGACAGCACCGGCAACAATGGCTGCAGATTTATAGTACGGACAAATTCCCCCCCCAGCTTTCATCCCAAGGTCGTCAACCTGATAATTGAGTTTCTCAAGATAGTCGATTATTTCTTTTTTTAATGTTAACCCAGCTTTTGTTGAACCAATGGCGAATTTCATTTTTGACCTTCCTTAATACTTTCACAAGCTTTAATTATGTGCTCAACTCCAAAGCAATGTTTAGCAAAAAGATAATCTTCAGTAGCAACTTCTCCAAATTTATCTGGTATACCAAGACGTTTAACTTTTACAGGATAGTTTTCACTCAGTATCTCACAGACCGCTCCGCCTAGACCACCGATTATATTCTGGTTTTCAACAGTCACCACCGCGTTCGTCTTTTTAGTCGAAGTCAGCAGGGTTTGAGCGTCAAACGGCTTTACAGACGCATAATGCAGTAATTCGATACTCAACCCCTTCTTAGCAAGCTCTTCGGCAGCTATAATTGCAAACTGCGTCATATAACCGGTCGAAACAAGTGTTACATCTAAACCATCTTTTAAAACCGTCGCCTTATTCGGGTCAAAATCATAAACATCTTCAAACACTTGCCTGCTCTTAGATCTTACAAGCTGCATATATGTAGGCTTTTTCGATTTGACCATGTATTTCATAACACTCTTAAGCTCATAAACATCACACGGACTGTAGACGTGCATGTTCGGCATGGCTCGCATTATCGCAAGATCCTGAAAGCACATATGCGTTCCCCCATTAGGTCCTTGAGTGATGCCAGGTGCCGTTCCAACTATCTTAACGTTGTTGTTCGCATAGGCAACACTTATTGTTATCTGGTCATATACTCTCCGCGAAGCAAAACATGAAAAACTCGCACAAAATGGTATTTTGCCTTCACGAGCAAGACCCGCTCCGATACATATCATATTCGCTTCCGAAACACCAACATTTATAAAATTATCAGGTTTCGCTTTTGCAACTCTTGGATTTGTACCTGAAGCTTTACTCAGGTCAGCTTCAAGGCACATTACATTCGGATTTTCATCCATTAACTCAATAAGTGTCTCGCCATAAACAGTTCGCATTTCTTTTTCATTAAGATTCATCTTTATTTATCTCCTAATATAGTAGGTTTATTATCTTTTTTCCAAGCGAACCCATGTATTTATCATATGCCGCC
>JAMCVO010000685.1 GCA_023475715.1 Actinomycetota bacterium | reverse complement strand
AGTTATAAAAATATCGTTTTCAAACATGAAGCCAATGCCATTATCTTTAAGCAATTTTTCCGGAAATATAAATTTGAACAGATCTTTCCAATTATCATCATATTCATTAAATGTTACTGAAAATTCCATATTGTTTATAGCTGTTATTTCTTTGATGTTTTTATAACTTCCATCAGAAGCGATAATAGATTCGTCACTCTTTATAGCATTAATTGTTGCAACTATATCCTGGGCTGTAAGAGGTGACCCATCCTGCCAGAATATTTTATCTTTTAATTTAATATTCTGCTTTAAAGGATGGCTACTGATAGCCGTCTTGTCATCAACACTTTCATCACCGGAAACAATTTTATCAACAAACACCGAAGTATAATCTCCATCCTGATTCAATTCCCACAAACCTTTTACAACTAGCCCGCTGATATAAGTCTTGTAAATACTGTCTGAAATAAGAGGATTTAAAGTATAAGGTTCCTGCTCATAACCGACAATTATGCTTTTCGCATCTTCTTTTGAATCTTTTTTAGGATCAGATATTATATCTACCTTTTCTATGTTTTTCAAAAAATTGCCATCGCCAGTATCCAAATCAATATTTTGAATTTTTTTATTATAAGCAACTGCAAAGATCCTGCTGAAAAGGGGTAATATTAAAGCATCTTCTGCAATGGTTTTTTGCAGCTGAGCTGATAATTCTGCCTTGTTTTCCCCATTGCTGCCACTGGATAATTTATCAAGCAACTCATCAGATTTAAGATTACTATACCAGTAGAAATTATTGCAGTTTTTATTCTTTTCAGTCTCCATAGGAGGAATTTTACTTGAATTGAAATAATTCACAAGACTGTTGGTATCCGGAGTATAAAGAGCCCATAATCCTAATTCGAAATTTCCGTTTTTCACATAATCAAGATACCATTGCTTTGAATCTTTGCTTGTAACCCATATCTTAATACCTATTTTGTCCAAATCTTCTTTTATATAATCAGTGATTAATTTTCTTGACTGGCTGTCAGCATTTGCACCTATAGTCAGGTATAACGGATTATTATTATCATAACCCGCAGCCTTTAAATAACTTTTTGCTTTTTCTATATCATAGTTGTATTCATTCCAGGCAGGGCTGTAATATATTGAATCTTTTTTAAACAAACTATTTAGCACTTCTCCATATTTTCCCAGTAGAGAATCTACTATCCTTTTTCTATCGATTGCATAAAAGATAGCTTTTCTGATATTAATGTCTTCAAGTGGGTTTATATTCTTCTGTTTGTTTTTTAAATTAAAAAAGTATTCCTCGCTGTTTATATCTGATGCCCGCACTGAAGTTTCGGCGAGTGAAGACCCTTCTGACACAGTTCCACTGCTCAAACCTAAATTTCCAAAGCTGCAGGCACTTAATAAAAGACTGAAAATTATAAATAAGATAATAGTACAAAGTAATATTGATAATGCTAAAATTCTTTTGTTTGTCCAGGAATTTTTCTTCTTGATATGCATATTGTCTCAATACTCCACTTATTGCTCTATTCTAAATTGGTTTTCCCGCAAAGAAACATGCAGCAAGATGCTCATCGGCATTTAACGAATAATTTTTTAGCTGCGGTTCTTTGATACTGCAAATTTCCTCTGCATTGGGACATCTTGGATGGAATGGACATCCGCTTGGCGGGTTTATGGGACTTGGTATATCACCTTGTATTATTATTCTTTTTCTCTGTCTCTCAATTCGAGGATCAGGTATCGGTACGGCAGAAAGCAATCCCATCGTATAAGGGTGAAGGGGCTTTTTATATAAATCTTCACTTTTAGCAATCTCAACAATCTTTCCAAGATACATGACAGCAACTCTGTTACTCACATGCTTAACCACCGACAAATCGTGCGCAATGAAAAGATAGGTCAGATTAAATTCTTTCTGCAGGCTTGTCATTAAATTCAAAATCTGTGCCTGAACCGAAACATCCAGTGCTGATACAGGTTCATCACATAGTACTATGCTTGGTGTTAGCGCAAGAGCTCTCGCAACACCCACTCTCTGCCTCTGCCCTCCGCTGAACATATGAGGATAGCGATTTACATGTTCGGGATTCAAACCAACAACTTTGAGGAGTTTTTTAACTCTTTTTATCCTTGAGCCCTTATCACCGATTCTATGAATTTCCATGGGTTCGCTTATAATATCTCCGATTGTCATTCTGGGTGAAAGAGAAGCGTAAGGGTCCTGAAAAATAATCTGTATTTCCCGCCTGATATTTAACATTTCCCTGTTTTTTAGATTAAAAAGATTGATATCTTTATATCTTACTTCCCCTGCAGTAGGATTAGTAAGCCTGAGTATGACCCTTGCAGTTGTTGATTTACCGCATCCGCTTTCCCCTACAAGGCCGAACGTCTCCCCCTTTTTTATATAAAAACTTATATCGTCAATTGCCTTGACAGTACCGGCAAATTTCTGAGAAAAAAATCCGCCTCTTAAGTTAAAATACTTTTTTAGATTCTTTACTTCCAGTAATTTTTCTTCTGCCATAATTATAGATTCCTTGAAAGTTTCCCGTTTAAAAATTCATTAGCCCTAAAACATGCCACACTATGCCCTTCTTCGACTTCAAAAAGAGGAGGATAATTTTTTTTACATATCGGAATTGCATATTCGCATCTTTTACAAAATACGCAGCCAGCCGGCAGGTCGATCAGGCTGGGTGGATTGCCTTCAATTGGTTTTAATATGTCTTTTTTTTCTTCATCCAATCTTGCTATTGATTTCATGAGCCCGAGTGTATAGGGATGGCAGGGCTTGTAAAAAATTGTATCAACATCTGAAAACTCGACAGGTTTTCCTGCATACATTACCATTACCCTGTCTGCATATTTGGCTACTACTCCCAGATCATGGGTTATCAAAATTATCGATGAATTTGTTTTCTGCTTCAATTCATCCATAAGTTCGAGGATTTGCGCCTGAATTGTAACATCGAGCGCAGTTGTCGGTTCATCAGCAATAAGAATATCCGGACTATTAGCGATAGCCATGGCGATCATTACCCTCTGGCGCATGCCTCCGGAAAACTCGTGCGGATAACTGTTAAAACGTCTTTTTATATCAGGGATTCCCACAAGCTCAAGCAGTCTGTAGCTTTCTTTTCTGGACTCCTTTTTTGTTACTTTTTTATGAGCAAGAATTGCTTCCATTAGTTGATTACCAATAGTAAACACTGGATTTAAGCTTGTCATTGGATCCTGAAAAATCATTGAAATTCTATTGCCTCTGAAATTCTGCAG
>JAMCVO010000660.1:2978-3289 GCA_023475715.1 Actinomycetota bacterium | reverse complement strand
GAATAATATTGATGAATGGGGATCTTCGGCAGTTAAGAGTTTTGGTAAGTTTACTTTCGGCAAAGTAAAACCGGGTAACTTGGCAAAAGGCCATAGTTTAATTTTTGCATCCCCTACTGAAATGCTTTTCCCAAGTATGATCATGTAATGATATCTGATCAATATGCCAAGGAGAGATAGCCAAGAAGAACGAAGCTAGCAAAGCTGTTGAAGTGCCAAAATGGAATAAATTGTTAATCCCTTTATCATATCTTCTTTTTGGATTAACTGTTTTTACTTATAATGCTGCTAAGGTATTTACTCCCATCTAT